>JAYUPT010000098.1:0-11158 GCA_043759965.1 Aestuariivirga sp.
CTTGAGGAAATTGCAACGTCATCGGCCACTCGGCCTGAATTGCAGAAAGCAGCTCATAATTTTAGGCGCAGCCTCGAAATTTTGGCAAACACCACAAGCAATGCCGAAGTGCTGGAGTTTGAAAACCGTATATTTGGCGCGTTCAATTTGCTGGCAGACCGTGTTGAAGTTTTGGCAAATTTAAGCAAGCCGGAATTGGAAACGCTGGATCCTAAATTGAAAGCGCTCTTTGTTTCATCTCAGAATATTTTTAGGCTGGAAATTACGCCAATGGCTGGCACCACGCCTGCAAATCTAGCGCGAAAATTGGCAAGCTATGGTCTCGCGGTGGCGCACCCAGTGCTACAAGCCGATAGTGCACGCACAGTTCTTTTGGCCACCAGTGCCATGGTTATTGCGGCCGTCCTTCTTCTAGGGTTATTTTGCATGGTTTTTGCAATCCGAGAAATATCTGGCTCTATTGCAAGTTTGCTCACATGTTTCATAGCTTTGTGCATGGTGTTTGGAATGGCTGAACTTTCTAGCATTAAGCTCTCACAAGGCACACTGCTGCAAGCCACAAGTTTAATTGCTGCGATGATTGTGATTGTAACCACGGCTTTCTTAAAACGCCAAATCACCGATCAACCGCCGCCAGACGCTTTGCATGCCGCCGAAGCTTGGCTGCCCACCATGGTGATTGCCGCGATTGCAGCCCCTGCAGGCTTTCTAAATTTCACACCTTGGGCACAAGATCTCGGAATTTTTGCAATTACTTTGAGCGTGGTAACCAGCGCAATTGCAATGCTATTGCGCCCCTTAACCATCAAATTGCGCCGCCATGGTTTCTGAGATTTGCTTTTAAGCCCTGATCTGTGGCATAGTGCATCCATGAGCAGCTTTAGAGCCAGCGGATATCGGACCTTGCGTGATGACGTTCTCGTCAATTGCGCCCGCATTGGTTTCAAGCCTTAAACTTAAATCCTGATCTAAAATTTCGCAGCGCCAAAAAGCGTGAAGCAAACTTGTATCCGGAGTCTCATTATGAACGCCCAACCCAAAAATATAAATCTCGAAGAAATTGTCAAAGCCGATATTGCTCATCATTTTCATCCGTTCACAGATCATAAATCCTTCCATGCGGCAGGTGGCCCGCGCGTTATCACCCATGGTGATGGCGTTTGGATTTGGGATGCTAAGGGCAATAAAATTCTCGATGGCATGTCTGGCCTGTGGTGCGTTAACGTGGGCTATGGCCGCAAAGACTTGGCTGAGGTTGCCTATAAGCAAATGCTCGATTTGCCTTATTACAACACCTTCTTCAAAACCACGACAGTGCCTGCAACTGAGCTGGCCGCGAAAATATCGTCGGTGTTGCCAGACCGTTTCAAGCATATTTTCTTCACCAATTCTGGTTCCGAAGGCAACGACACTATTGTGCGTTTCGTGCGCCATTATTGGAAAGTGATGGGCAAGCCTTATCGCCAACACTTTATTGGCCGTAAGCGTGGCTATCATGGTTCCACTTGGGTTGCCGCAAATTTAGGCGGCATGATTGGCATGCAAGAGCAGGGCGGAACAAAGCTGGATGGTTTTCACCATGTGCAACAACCACATTGGTTTGATTTCGGTGGCGATAAAACGCCAGATGAATTTGGCTTGGAAGCAGCGGCCGATCTCGAAAAAAAAATTTTGGAAGTGGGACCTGAAAATGTTGCGGCCTTTATTGGCGAGCCCATTCAAGGTGCTGCTGGCGTTATCATTCCGCCCGCTAGCTATTGGCCAGAGGTGCAACGCATCTGCAAGAAATATGAAATTCTGATTATTTCTGATGAAGTTATCTGTGGTTTTGGCCGCACCGGAAATTGGTTTGGCTTTGAAACCTTTGGTTACGAGCCAGATATTGTGAACATGGCCAAGGGCCTGTCATCTGGCTATCAACCCATTGGCGCTGTTGCATTTTCTGATAAATTGACAGTTCCATTTTTCGACAAGGGTGGCGATTTCAACCATGGCATGACCTATGACGGTCATCCCGTAGCCGCCGCCGTTGCGCTGAAGAATATCGAAATTTTGCAAGCTGAAGATATGATTGGCCGCGTTAAAGAACTTGCTCCCTATTTTGCGCAAGGTTTGCAGTCTCTAGCCGATCATCCAATTGTCGGCGAAGTGCGCTCGGTGGGATTGATCGGGGCAATTGAGCTGTGTGCCAACAAAAAAACCAGAGCTCGTTTCCATGATTCAGGTCGGGTGGGAACCATTTGTCGCGATCATTGTTTTGCCAATAACCTGATCATGCGCGCCTGCTGGGATACGATGGTGTTGGCACCACCTTTCATTATTTCGAAGAAGGAAATTGATGAATTGGTGCGCTTGGCAAGGGTTGCGTTAGATAAAACCTATGCAGACGTAAAGAATGAAGTAATTTAAATCTGCCACAAACCTGATACTTAATGTAAAAGCCACTAAAAGCTTCTGTCTCAGGTAACTCACAAACTATTAAAACGGGGAATGAACATGTCCACTTTTACACCAAGTTTCCGCCCAAACCGCCGCCAATTGCTGAAAGGCACAGGCGCCGCTTTTGCGGGCATAACACTTTCGTCTTACAAAGCATTTGCTGCTGAAGACAAGAAATTGAACCTCTATAATTACGATACTTATATTGGCGAAACGACACTGGCCGATTTTGAAGGCGCAACTGGCATTGCCCCCAAGATGGATTTGTTTGCCGATATGGATGAACTTTTCGCCAAGTTGAAAGCTGGCAATCCAGGCTATGATGCCATTGTTGTTGCGGGTGATTATTTGGAGCGCATGATCAAGGCCAACATGGTTTCGCCAATCGACCACTCCAAAATTCCAAACATGGCAAATCTTGATCCCGATTTCACCAATCCAAGCTTTGACCCCGGCTTAAAATTTGGCATCCCATATATGTGGGGCACCATTGGCATTGGCTACCGTAAATCAGCCGTTGGTGCTGCAGGAATTGATAGCTGGAAAGTGCTGTTCGACTCGGATCGGTTCGCTGGCAAAATTTCTGTGCTGGGCGATGCACAAAATGTTCTCGGCTGCGCTCTCAAATATCTGGGCTTCTCATTCAACTCCACCAATCCTGATGAACTCAAAAAAGTGGAAGAGCTATTGATCGGCCACAAAAAGAACATCAAGGTTTTTGCACCCGACAACGGCCAAGATTTGTTAGCGTCGGGCGAAGTTGTGGCATGCCAAGAATGGTCTGGCGATATTACGCAAGTAATGGGCGAGGATGCTGACTTGAATTATGTCATTCCAAAGGAAGGCTCAAACGTGTGGTCTGATAACTGGGCCGTGCCGACAGGCGCTCCGCACCCTGAAAACGCTCATGCCTTTATGAATTTTATTTTGGATGCAGAAAACGGCAAAGCTGCCGCAACCACTATTCAGTATGGCACACCAAACCTTGCAGCCAAGAAATTGATGCCAGAAACTTACACCACCAATCCAGCGGTTTATCCACCAAAGGATGTTTTGGCCAAATGCGAACCCACCCTATATCTGGGTGAAGAAGTGACCAAAATGCGCGACGAAATTTGGACGAAGATTCAAGCAGCATAATGGAAACACAAACCTGCCTTCTCCCCTCGAGGGAGAGGGTGGCGTGAATGCGCCGGATGAGGGGGCTGCTTGCAATTGTACTTACTGCACCACCCCCTCATCCGTCTCGCGCCAAGTGGCGCGATCCACCTTCTCCCTCAAGGGGAGAAGGAGAAAAGGCGCGTTTCAAAGCCTTGCCCAGCCAATTTTAATTGTCTAGCATTGCGAAATATAAATCTAGGGGACGGATATTGGATAATTGGAAAGACTATAAAAAAGTCTTCTTAACATTGGCAGCGCCCGGCACGTTCTGGCTGGTCTTGTTTTTCATAATTCCGCTAACATTTCTTTTCATAATGTCGTTCGGTGGCAAAGCCATTATCAATGGTGAAGTTTCAATCACTGAGTATGCCTATTTTACCGGCTTCGAAAATTATCTCCGCAGCATAGAACCACTCTATTTGCAAATTATGTGGAAGTCGATTTGGGTGAGTGCCTTGGCCACCATCTTGTGCTTGCTCACGGCATATCCCATTGCTTTTGGAATTTGTTTTGCGCCAGCGCGCTGGAAACCAATTTTGCTTCTGCTCGTGGTGCTGCCGTTTTGGATCAACTTGCTCATCCGCACCTATGCGTTGATCGCGGTTTTTAGAACGCAAGGTTATGTCAATCTCACCTTGGGCTTTGTGGGCCTTGGCCCCTATGACATGCTTTACAATGATTTTGCGGTGATCTTCGGCCTCGTCTATGTTTATATGCCCTTCATGGTGCTGCCGCTTTATGCAACCATTGAACGATTGGACAAATCATTCCTTGAAGCCAGCTTGGATTTGGGCGCAACGCAATTTACAACATTTAAAAACGTTACCATTCCCCTCACCATGCCGGGAATTATCACAGGCGTAATCCTTGTGTTCATCCCTTGCCTCGGCTCGTTCCTCACGCCAGCTTTGCTCGGCGGTGCCAATGCCATTATGATCGGCAACGTGATTGAGCGCCAATTCAAGGCCGCTAATGATTGGCCATTTGGTGCTGCAATTTCATTCATGCTGATGTTTGCAACATTTGCCGCACTGATGGTGCGTGCCTTCTTAGCCAAACGCAGTGCCGGAGTAGATGTATAATGGCTGCACTTTTAAAACCGGGGCAGGGCCCACTGGATTACGGCAGCCGCTTGTGGCTGAAAATTCTTTTCGGCGTCATTTATATCATGCTCTACATCCCGATCATCACGCTGGTGGCGTTCTCGTTCAACACTGATAAACGCGGCATTGTGTGGCGCGGTTTCACTTTTGATAATTACGCAAAGGCGTGGAACAATTCGGCCCTCATCGAAGCCATGACCAATTCGTTGATGATTGCCTTCATTGCAACCATCTTCGCAACGGTTATTGGTGCCATGGTCGCCCTGATGTTGTGGCGCTTCAGATTTCCACTCAAAGGCAGCTATGAAGCCTTCATGGGACTGCCGATTGTAATTCCAGAAATATGCATGGGTGTTGCGCTGCTATTATTTTTCAATTTCACTGGCATGATGCAAGCTGTGATCGCAATGCCGTGGCCGTTTAATCTCGCTAACATCATCATTGCCCATGTTGCATTCTGTTTTCCCTTCGTCACTGTGGTGGTGCGCTCGCGTTTGATTGGCTTTAACCGCCAATTGGAGGAAGCCTCAAAAGATTTAGGTGCAACAGAATGGCAAACGTTTTGGAATGTAATTGTGCCGTTCATGATGCCGGGCCTCATCGCTGGTGCACTTCTGGCCTTCACACTTTCGCTGGATGATTTTGTGATTACGTTCTTCACATCAGGCCCTGAAACCGTAACTTTCCCAGTGAAAGTCTATTCACTGGTGCGGCGCGGCGTTTCTCCTGAAATCAATGCGGCCTCCACTGTGCTTATCGTCATCACAGTTATTGCCACAGTTATCGCCATGAAACTACAAGCCCCCGGAAAGTCGGGGCATTGAGGATCAACCATGTCTGAACCAATCGTCTCCATCCGCAATGTCTCACGGCGCTACCCCGGTGGTGTGACAGCAGTTGATAATGTGTCGCTTGATATTGCGCAGAATGAATTTTTTGCACTTCTCGGTCCATCTGGCTGCGGCAAAACAACCTTGCTGCGCATGATCTCTGGCCTCGACACGCCAACCGAAGGCCAAATTTTTATTGCTGGGCAAGACATGGCCTTAACCCCGCCAAACCTGCGCCCCACCAACATGGTGTTCCAGTCCTATGCCGTGTTCCCGCATATGACGGTTGAGCAGAATGTGGGTTATGGCTTGAAAGTAACAGGCGTTGAAGCCAGTGAAATTAAACGCCGCACGGTTGAAGCTTTGGAGATGGTGAAGCTTTCGCATTTGGCCGCAAGAAAGCCAGATCAAATGTCTGGCGGCCAGCGTCAACGTGTGGCCCTCGCGCGCGCATTGATCAAGCGCCCCAAAGTTTTGCTGCTTGATGAGCCTCTCTCGGCGCTTGATGCAAAGTTGCGCGATGGGATGCGGCTTGAGCTTACGCGCCTTCAGGAAACCGTAGGTATCACATTCATCATTGTAACCCATGATCAAGATGAAGCCCTGTCAATGGCCACGCGCATTGCGGTGATGGATAAAGGTGCCATCCAGCAAATCGCCACCCCATCTGAACTTTATGAACAACCGCGCACCCGCTTTGTTGCCGACTTCATCGGCAAAGTGAATTTGATTGATGCAGCTGTGCTTGGCAAAAAAGGCAAAGCAGTGATGTGCTTGGCGCAGGGCTTGGGCAATATGGAAATCGCTTGCGATAAATCCACTGGCGATAAAGCCACGATTGCGATTAGACCCGAGAAACTAAAAATCAGCACCACTGCACCCAAAGGCGCAAAGCTCGTCAGCACCAAAGGCACCATCCGCGATGTTGCTTATTATGGCGACACCAGCCACATCGTTGCTGATATTGGTGAAGGTTTGGATCTCTCGATCAACGTACAAAACAATTCGCGCACCGGCGGCTCTGGCGTTGAGCGCGGCCAGAAAGTTTGGGTGCATTTTGATCCAGCTGATGCGCTGCTGATAACGGAGTAAACACATGGCACTCGAACTCGACAAACTCGGCTACACCCCCGGCGATGAAGCCTTTCGCCGCGACTCGTTAAAAGGCACGCGCTGGGAGGCAACTTATGCTGGTGCGCTTTCATTCATGCGCCGCAAATATTCGCGCGATCTCACCGGGGTTGATATTGCCATCACCGGCATTCCATTCGATCAAGCCGTGTCTCATCGGTCTGGCACGCGCATGGGGCCGGAAGGCATTCGCAGAGCTTCGGCTGAAAACGCGTGGGGACCATTCTGGCCATGGAATTTTGACCCGTTTGATACGCTCGCTGTGACCGATTATGGCGATTGCTTTTTCGATTGGGGCAAGAAAGAAAACTTCCCCGAAACTTTAGAAAAACACGCCACAGAAATTATTTCATCGGGCGCTGAGATGATTGCTTTGGGTGGGGATCATTATGTGAGCTATCCCATTCTCAAGGCCCACTTTAAAAAACATGGCCCACTGGCGCTGGTGCATTTTGATGCGCATAGAGATGTTGAAATTGACAATGGTGGTCGCATCGACCATGGCACCATGTTTGGTTATGCCGTGCGTGAAGGTTTGATCGATCCTGAAAAATCCGTGCAAATCGGCATCCGCACCACGTTTACAGGCGAAACCACAATGGGCTTCCGCATTATTTATGCCGACGAAGTGCATGATAAATCCGCGACTGATGTAGTGAGCATTATTGAACAGAAAGTAGGCAAGCAAAAAGCCTATCTCACGTTCGATATTGATTGCTTGGATCCTTCGGCTGCGCCTGGCACCGGAACACCAATTCCTGGCGGACTCACCTATCATCAAGCAGCCTCAATCATCCGTAAACTGACCAATATCAATTTCGTTGGCATGGATATGGTTGAAGTGTCCCCGCCCTATGATCATTCGGAATTGACATCAGGTGCAGCGTCATCGCTGGTGATGGAGTATTTGTGTCTGCGGGCTTATCAAAAAGGTGCGCGTGGTGCGGTGATGAGCCGCTAACTCAGCGCATCCTTAATCCTATAATACATCATCGCCGCCACTAACAACGGCGTGCGAAGTGCTCCACCCGGAAACGGCAAATGCTTCACGCGTGCCAACAAATCAAACCTTTCGGCAGTGCCCATCACACATTCGGCCATCAGTTTTCCATACATATTGGCCAGCGCCACGCCCTGGCCAGAATAACCATGGGCATAAAACACGTTTGGTGAAAGCCGCCCACAATCTGGAATGCGGTTTGATGTGATGGCGATGTTGCCACCCCACGCATAATCAATCTTTACATCTTTCAACTGCGGAAAAACCGCCGTCATGCGCGGGCGCATATATTCTCCGAGGGCAGGTGGCGTTATGCCAGAGTAACTTGCACGACCACCGAACAACATGCGGTGGTCCTTAGAGCGCCGATAATAATCGACAATGAAATTGGTATTGGCCACGGCTTCATTATCGCGGATTAAAGAACGTGCCCGTTCTTCGCCCAAAGGTTCAGTGGCCAGAATATAACTGGCCACAGGCATCACCCGTCCATAAAGCGGCTTTACCACTTTGCCCAAATAAGCATTACCGCCGATGATCATAAACTTAGCTGAAACTTTGCCCTTTAATGTGCGCGCCCAGGGCTTTGAACTGGTGTTCACTTCAACAGCTGCTGAATGCTCATAAATAACCGCACCCGCTTTCAAAGCAGCATCAGCCAGCCCCAAACAATAATTCAACGGATGAAAATGCCCCGCATTTTGCTCGCGCAAAGCACCGTGATAAATTGTGCTGCCTAACTTCGCTTCAAGCTCAGCCTTCGAAAGCAACGTGTTGCCACCATAGCCCAGCTCCTCATATTCATCAGCCCACGCTTGCAAATCAGCAAATTGATGCGGCTTTGGAATGCAATGCATATAACCCCATGAAAGATCACACTCAATTTTGTGCTTTGCAATGCGGTCAACCAAAAGCCGCTTGGCCTCTTCAGAAATATCAAATGCCTTTTTCGCATCCGCCTTGCCCAACTGCGAAATAATCTTGGCCTGCCCTGATGAAAAGCCAGTGCAAATTTGCCCGCCATTGCGCCCTGATGCGCCCCAGCCAATTGTTTCAGCTTCCAGCACCACAACCTTATATCCGGCTTGAGCTAGTTCGAGTGCAGCGGATAACCCAGTGTAGCCAGCGCCAATCACGCAAACATCAGCAACCGCATCACCCTCTAACTCTGGTCCAGATACATGGCGATTGGCGGTTGCTTGATAATAAAAATTGATTTTCATAGTTCTTTGATAGCGCCCCCCCTTCCTAAAGGTCAACAAGGCGGGCTAGACTATGTTTCTAATTTCAACAGCAGGGTGCCATGAGCCAATCCAAATTCGAGGACTTTATTTCAACCAATCACATTAGCGAGGTTGAATGCCTCGTCGCCGATATGTCCGGCACAGCGCGCGGAAAAATTCTTCCACCAAAAAAATTTCTCCAAGGCAACAAGTCAAAGGGCCTGCGCGTGCCCGAAGAAGTGTTCACCCTCACCATCAATGGCCGCTTCGTATCAGACACAGAAGCGGTGAGCGACAGCGCCATTGATATTTATATGCAGCCAGATGTGGACACCATTCGATTTGTGCCATGGTATAAAGAACCAACAGCACAAGTGATCTGCGACGCTTATCACTTGGATGATAAGCCCGTTACCATTTCACCCCGCCATGTTTTAAAGCGCGTGCTGCAGCTTTACAAAGATAAAGGCTGGAAGCCAGTGGTGGCACCAGAGCTTGAATTTTATCTTGTGAAGAAAAACTTCGATTCCGATTATCCGCTGGAAGCTGCCGTTGGCAGATCAGGCCGTAAAGAATCTGGCGGCCAAGCTTATGGCATTGATGCCGCCAATGATTTTGATCCCATCGTTGAAGATATTTATGATTGGTGTGAAGCCCAAGAATTGGATGTCGATACGCTCAGCCATGAAGCAGGCCCGGCGCAATTGGAAATCAATTTCAATCACGGTGATCCGTTGGAATTGGCTGACCAAGTTTTTCTGTTCAAGCGCACTGTGCGCCAAGCCGCATTGAAGCATGATGTTTATGCCACCTTCATGGCCAAGCCACATGAAAATGAGCCTGGTTCTTCCATGCACATTCATCAATCGGTGTTGGATATAAAAACTGGCAAGAACATTTTTGCTGACAAATCTGGCCAACATTCAAAGCTATTTTTAAATCATATAGGTGGTTTGCAGCGTTATCTTGCGGCAGCCCTTCCACTGCTGGCCCCTAACGTAAATTCTTATCGCCGCTTGGTGCCAGAGTCTGATGCGCCAACCAATGTGCATTGGGCCATCGATAATCGCACGGTGAGCCTGCGCGTGCCATCATCTGACCCAAGCAATCTGCGCGTAGAAAATCGCGTGGCGGGTGCAGACACCAACCCTTATCTGGCCTTCGCGGCATCCTTGGCTTGTGGTTATTTAGGCATGGTGGAAAAACTAAAGCCATCTGATCCCGTCACAGGTTCTGCCTATCGCTATGCCCACACATTGCCGATCAGTTTGGACGAAGCGCTCGATAAGTTGAGCTACACAAAAGCCCTGCGCATGGTTTTGGGTGAGCAGTTCTCCGAAGCTTATCGTGATGTGAAATATCAAGAAATGCAGCACTATCGCCGTGTGATCAGTTCGTGGGAACGCGAGTTTTTATTGCTCAATGTTTAACACATAGAAATATGCAAAGTTTTTGCGCTATGATGAAGTTGAGTCGAACTTAACGGAGTGCTCATGCGCTTATTGTGTCGAATTCTTTTATTACTGTGCATCAGCTTTGCCGCACCTGCCTTGGCTCAAGACCAAGGTGCCGTGCGGTCTTCCATCCAAGATATGCTCACCAGCGGCCAGCGTTTGGCCTTGCCATTGGAACGCATTAAGCCAGCTCTAACTGCACATTATATTAACAATGATGGCAGTATCTATTGGGTGGGCACGGGTCGCATGGATAAGTTTATCCAGCGTGTGAAAAGCGCCACCTATGATGGTTTGAATCCACAAGACTATCCGCTGGATAATCTCATCATCTTGCGTGATCAGCTTGATGAAAATGATACAGAAGCCGCGGCTCAAGCTGAACTATATTATTCGGCATTCTTTGTGACTTATGCGGCGGATTTGAAAATTGGCCGTGTGACCCCGCAAAAGGTTGATCCAAATTTATTCCGCAACCGCAAAACCATCGATGTGCAGCGCGTGCTCACAGACCTTAAAAAACAGGCCGACCCCAATAAATTTCTGGCCTCATTTGAACCGCGTAATCCCCATTATCAAGCATTAAAAAAGATGCTGAAAGTTTACACGCAAGTGATCGATGAAGGCATGGATTGGCCGGTGATTGGCCAAGGTGCCACATTGAAACCGGGCGACCGCGACCCTCGCGTTGCGGATATTCGCCAGTTGCTTTCAATCACCGGTGATTTTGAATGGGATGACAATGGCTCTGCTGTCTATGATCAAAACTTGGCCATTGCTGTTCGCCGTTTTCAGGTGCGCCATGGCTTAGAAGCCA
>JAYUPT010000099.1:0-4134 GCA_043759965.1 Aestuariivirga sp.
GAAGGTTTTGTGCCAGTGTGGTGGCCGAAGCTTGAAACATTTGATCTTGCCAGTGTTATGCTCAGTATCATTGCAGGGGCTGCATTGCTGCACTTCAAATTGGGCATTCCGAAAACTCTGGCATTGGCTGGGGCCTTAGGCGTATTCTATAAGCAAATCGCGCCGTTGATGTGAAAGACTTCAAATGACAACTAACTTGCCCCTCGTTGGCCTTCCCGCCGATACTTATGAAAACCACGGATTCATGTTTCATTCGTTGGGGGATAAATATGTGCGAGCCTTGGCCGAAGTTTCAAAAGTTCTGCCGGTTATGATCCCCTCGGTGATTGATGTTTTGAATTTGGATTCTCTGCTCAATCATTTCGATGGTATTCTGATGACGGGAGCTGTTTCCAATGTGCATCCACCGCTTTATGGTGAGCAGCCATCGGTTGACCACGAACCTTATGATCACCACAGAGACAACACGACTTTGAAACTCATCCGCGCTGTGGTTGATCGCGGGATTCCGCTGTTTTGCATTTGCCGAGGGTTTCAAGAACTCAATGTAGCGATGGGCGGAAGTTTGGAAACAGAGCTTCAACGTGGTGAAGGCAGGCTTGATCACCGCGCACCAAAATCTGATGATACTGATGAACGTTATGGCCCGCGCCATTCAGTTAAAATTACCAGTGGTGGCATGCTTGAACATGTGATCGGCAAAAGCGAAACCATGGTCAACACCATCCACCGCCAAGGCATTAAAATGCTGGGGCCGCATTTGAATGTGGAAGCAGTTGCCCCTGATGACGTGATTGAAGCAGTTTCAGTGAAAGATGCCAAAGCTTTTGCATTTGGCACGCAGTGGCACCCAGAATATAAAGCCGCTCAGAATCCAGATTCTGTGAAGTTGTTCACCGCCTTTGGTGATGCCGTGCGGGCACACGCACGTTCACGCAGCGAGATATTTTATGGCACTAAGCGCAGCGCTTAAGAGGCGGCTTTTAAGTCTCGCAATATAGTGTTGAGCTCGGCATTGGCATCCCAGCTCAAGAAGCCATTGTGACTGCCAACCACATCTTGCAACACTTGGCGAAAAGCCGGACCTAAGTCTTCGCGCTCTAATGCAAAAGCCACATTGGCCGCAAGGAAGCCAAGCTTATCGCCACAGTCATAGGTTTTGCCGTGAAATTTTAAGCCATGAAAAGCTTGGGCTTGCATAAGATTGATCATGGCATCCGTGATCTGAATCTCGCCGCCCGCACCCGGTTTTTGGTTTTCAATTTCGCCGAAAATCTCTGGCTGCAAGATATAGCGGCCCGAAATTATAAGATTTGATGGCGCATTTTCGCGGGCCGGTTTTTCAACCATGGCGTCAATGCTGAAGTGATTGTCGTGCCAATCACGGTGGCCCACTACGCCATAACGATGCACTTGCTCCCAAGCCACTTCTTCCACAGCAATCACATTGCCGCCACCGCGCTGATTATAAACATCCACCATTTGCGCCAAACAACCGGGCTGAGCTTTCATAATCATGTCGGGCAGGAGCACCGCAAAGGGCTCGTGGCCCACCAAGTTGCGCGCGCACCAAATGGCGTGGCCTAGGCCCAGTGGTTCTTGCTGTCTTGTGAAGCTGGTTTGGCCAGCGGCTGGCAAATCTTCTTCGAGAATTTCAAGCTCAATAGATTTGCCGCGTTTGCGCAAGGTGGATTCAAGTTCATATTGCTTATCGAAATGATCTTCGATCACACTCTTGTTGCGACCTGTTACAAAGATTAAATGGTCGATGCCAGCTTCTCTCGCTTCTTCCACCACAATTTGAATCAGCGGCTTATCAACCACGGTGAGCATTTCTTTGGGCATGGCTTTGGTGGCGGGCAAAAACCGCGTGCCTAAACCTGCGACAGGGAAAACTGCTTTGCGAATGGGCTTCATTATTTTAACGAACTCTTAACCTTAGTGTCAAGCACTTGAGCCTTACCAAATTTGTGTAATTCTCTTTAAACTAGTCCTTGCGATATTGATACTTCATTAAGGAATGGAGAAGGTGATGGCAGTTTTGGTTACGGGTGGTGCTGGTTATATTGGTAGCCACATGGTTTTGGCGCTCACCGATGCGGGCCAAGATGTGGTGGTGTTAGATAATTTATCAACCGGTTTCACATGGGCCATAGCACCGCAAGCCAAGTTTGTTGAAGGCGATATTGGTGATGAAGCCTTGGTTGGCAAAATTATCGCTGAGCACAAAATTGATGCTGTGGTGCATTTTGCCGGATCAATCGTTGTGCCTGACTCAGTTGCTGACCCACTTGGCTATTATTTGAACAACACCGTTAAATCGCGCGCCCTCATGGCGGCTGCGGTTAAGGCTGGGGTTCGCAAATTTATTTTCTCATCAACGGCGGCGGTTTATGGCAACCCCGAAACGCAACCAGTATTTGAGTCTGCAAAGCCTGCGCCTATCTCACCATATGGCACTTCGAAGTTGATGACTGAGTTGATGCTGCAAGATTCGCACTTTGCTTATGGTCTCAATTATGTGGCGCTGCGCTATTTCAATGTGGCTGGAGCTGACCCTAAAGGCCGCTCTGGTCAATCCTCACCGCGCGCGACGCATTTGATTAAAGTGGCGTGCCAGACAGCATTGGGCCAGCGCCCTTCAATGGATGTGTTCGGCGCCGATTATGATACGCCAGATGGCACTTGTTTGCGCGATTACATTCATGTGAGCGATTTGATCTCAGCCCACATGGATGCGATGGCGCATCTCAATCGTGGTGGGGATAGCGGCATTTTCAATTGCGGTTATGGCAAAGGCTATTCGGTTCTTGAAGTGATTAAGGCCGTTGAGAAAGCCTTTGGTGGCCCTGTTACTCACAAATTGGTTCCGCGCCGCGCTGGCGACCCTGCTGCGATTGTTGCTGGGGCTGACCGTGTGCGAGATATACTGGGTTGGAAGCCAAAACATGCAGACCTTGATTTCATTGTGGCTTCCGCTCTCGCGTGGGAGCGGCATTTAGAGCGGCGAAACGCTGCCTAGAGCGTTTTGGCTTTTCACAGAAAAGCCAAAATCGCCTAACCTTCCCCACAATTATTAGCTTTTCTATTCTCCTGATATGAAGGCTTAGCCGAATCGTTTGGCTGCTGGCGGGAGATGATTATGCTGAAACGAATTGCGATTGCTGCGGTGTTGGCTTTCACGCCGCAGGCGGCTTATGCTGATGCAAAGTTTGAAAGCTTTGTGCAAAGCCTTTGGCCGCGCATTAAAGCCGCTGGTTTTTCGCGTGAGCTTTTTGATCAAGCATTTGCAGGTGTGACTGAGGCTGATGCTGATGTTTTGAAACTGGCGGCCACGCAACCTGAATTTACCAAAGCCACTTCAGATTATTTGGCCAAAGCGGTTACACCCATTCGCATTGACACGGGCCAATCCATGGCGGCGGAGCACGAAGAATTATTAGCTGCTATCGAGGCAAAATATGGCGTCAGCCGTTATACACTGCTTGGCATTTGGGGCATGGAATCCAACTTCGGCAAAGACTTGGGCAATATGGGTGTTATGCGCTCGCTGGCCACATTAATTTATGCTGGCCGCAAACGTGATTTTGCTAATGAGCAAATGATTGCCGCTTTTACCATATTAAAGCGCGGCATTCGCCCGGCCAATAATTTCAAAGGTTCTTGGGCTGCTGCCATGGGGCACACACAGTTTATTCCAACCTCATATCTTTCATATGCGGCTGATTGGGATGGTGATGGCAGAAAAGATATTTGGGGATCGAAGGAAGATGCACTTGCTTCAACTGCAAATTATTTAGCGAAAGCGGGTTGGAAAGCTGATCGACCTTGGGGCTGGGAAGTGAAACTGCCGGATGGTTTTGATCGTGGTTTAATTGGAAGAAAACATTGGCGACCAGTTTCTGAATGGATGGCACTTGGCATTACGCCAGCCGCAGCAAAATCATTTGGCAGCAAATCAGCACCTGCATTTGTCATGATTCCGCAAGGCATCGATGGCCCAGTGTTTTTGGTCACGAAAAATTTTATGGCGATTATGGCTTACAATCAATCGCATTCTTACGCGCTGGCCGTGGGACATTTGGGGGACCGCATTCGCGGCGATGCGCCCATTCAAGCGGCTTGGCCAGATGC
>JAYUPT010000100.1:0-4116 GCA_043759965.1 Aestuariivirga sp.
GGCTGGCCTCGACAAAGAGTATAATGGCGAGGCATGGATTGCCGATGGGGCGACCATTGGTTATCTGGAACAAGAGCCACACCTTGATGCATCCAAGACCGTTCTTGAAAATGCGATGGTTGGCGTTGCCAAGCAGAAGGCTATTCTCGATGAATATAATGCTCTCATGGCAGATTATAATGATGAGAATGCCGAGAAGGCCGGCAAGCTGCAAGATGTGATTGACGCACAAAACTTGTGGGATTTAGAAGCGCAAGTGGAGCAGGCGATGGACGCACTGCGCTGCCCACCCGGTGATGCTTCAGTTGAAAATCTATCCGGCGGTGAAAAGCGCCGTATTGCGCTAACACGGTTGCTGTTGGCCAAGCCTGATTTGCTATTGCTCGACGAACCCACCAACCATCTTGATGCCGAATCAGTGAATTGGCTTGAGCATCACTTGCGTGATTATGCTGGCGCCATTTTAATCGTTACCCATGATCGTTATTTCTTGGACAATGTTACGGGCTGGATCCTTGAGTTGGATCGTGGCAAGGGCATTCCTTATGAAGGCAATTACTCGGCCTACTTAAAGGCCAAGTCAAAGCGCTATGCCCAAGAGCAGCGAGAGGATGCGTCGCGCCAGAAAGCCATTGACCGTGAATCGGAATGGATTGGAGCATCGCCTAAAGCACGTCAAGCTAAGAGCAAAGCGCGTATTTCAGCCTATGATGAATTGCTCAAGAAGAATGATGAGCGCCTGAAATCCAACACCGCGCAAATCATCATTCCGCCTGGCGAACGCTTGGGCGACAATGTGATTGAGATTGAAGGCTTGAACAAAGCCTTTGGTGAACGCTTGCTGATTGAAGACCTGAACTTCAAATTGCCGCCTGGGGGCATTGTGGGCATCATCGGGGCCAACGGCTCTGGCAAAACTACGCTGTTTAAAATGCTTACAGGCCAAGAGAAGCCGGATGCTGGCACCATTAAAATTGGGGAGAGTGTTCACTTAGGCTACGTCGATCAAAGCCGTGATGCTTTGGCTCCGAACAAAACTGTGTGGGAAGAAATTTCTGGCGGGCTTGATGTGATTTATCTGGGCAAGCGCGAAATGAACTCCCGCGCTTATACGGGAGCGTTTAACTTTAAGGGGGCTGACCAACAGCAGAAGGTTGGCACATTATCGGGCGGGCAGCGCAACCGCGTGCATTTGGCCAAGATGTTAAAGTCGGGTGCCAACGTGCTGCTTCTCGACGAACCCACCAACGATCTCGACACTGAAACGCTGGCCGCCCTCGAAGAAGCGCTGGAAGATTTCGCCGGCTGTGCCGTGATTATCAGTCATGACCGCATGTTCTTAGATCGCCTCGCCACGCATATTTTGGCCTTTGAAGGCGATAGCCATGTGGAATGGTTTGAAGGCAACTTCCAAGACTATGAAGAAGATAAGAAGCGCAGACTAGGTGAGGATAGCGTGATGCCGAAGCGGATTAAGTATAAGAAATTTGCGCGGTGAGTTTCTGTATTACCTAAATACCAACTTGGAAGACTACCAAAATAGCATATGCAAACAACAATACTGATAGGATGTCTGCGATTAAATCGATCCAGTACATTTCAGAGACTCTATCTGCAATGGATTTCCAAAATTCGCTTGGTTTATTTTTTATATCCACATCTTTCGCAGCATAGTTTATCCAAGCCATATGTTTGTTAATGAAAACAACCAAAATTTGGATAGCTAATCCCAAAACAAACAACATGATAATATATTTGAATTTGTCTGTTTTTAGAATTGCAACAGAAAATGGATTATCTGTTAGCAAAAAAGCTGGTCCACCGACGCCGACTGAAATAAACCAGTTTCGCAATGCAGTATTGTATGAGCTGTAGACTTCTAAAAAACTTTTCGCATCGCTAGTGTTTTTGGACGGGCTCATGCTTTGAAATTCCATTTCTGATTGTTCCAAGTGTCAAAAGTGCTTGGGTTGAGGTCAGTAGTCAATAGAGATTGCTACGTTAAAACAAATTGACCTTTCGATTTTTATATGCAAATATTTGCACATGGAACGTGACAGCAAGAAGATTGTCCGGCGACTTTTGGATGAAGGGTTTGAGCTGATCAGCGTTGTAGGCTCGCATCACAAATTCCGCAAAGGATCACTCACCGTCATCGTTCCGCACCCAAAGAAAGATTTACCAACTGGAACTGCGCGGGCCATTGCCAAGCAGGCTGGTTGGATTAGAGGACATTAACATGACCCATTATATCGCTCTTGTTCACAAAGACGCTGACTCATCGTTCGGCGTTCAATTCCCCGATGTGCCGGGATGTTTTTCAGCTGCGGATAGTATGGATGATCTAGTTGGTAATGCGATGGAGGCCTTGAGCCTGTGGGCTGAAGATGAAGCAATGCCTAAGGCCCGTGGTATTGAGCAGATTGTGGCTGATCAAGACATCGCCGCCGAACTTGCTGCAGGTGCTTTTTTGATCTCGGTTCCGTTTGCTGCCAATGATGCCCGTTTGGTAACAGCAAATATCTCAATGGAGCGCGGCATGTTGAAAGCCATTGATGCCGCCGCCAAGCGTCGAAAGCTGACGCGCTCAGCATTTCTGGCACAGGCGGCGCGGCATGAGATTGGGCGTTAATTTTTTGTCTTGACAATGTCCGGCATTACAAGACATGCTAATGTCATGACAAAAACCTCCGCCACCCGTTCTGAAAAAATTGACATCCGTCTCACCCCCGCCGCCAAGCAGAGGTTGTTTGCGGCGGCGCGGGCGCAGCATCGCTCGGTTAGTGATTTTGTTTTGCAGAGTGCATTAGCACAGGCTGATGTGACGTTGGCTGATCAGCGCCATTTGTTTATGAATGAAGAGCAATGGGAAAAATTCCAAGCGGCACTTGATGCTCCACCGCGCGATTTACCGCGCTTACGCAGGCTGTTGAATGAGCCGAGCTTCTTTGATGAAAATAAGGCCAAGTGAACCCTTTTAAGATTGAGAAGCTCGGGAAACATCATCCTATCCAGGATTTTGATTGTGGAAGTTTTGGACTCAATGAGTTTCTGATCAAGTTTGCTCTCACAAATCAGCAAGCCAATGCCTCGCAAACCCATGTAGGTTTTGGCCAAGGCAAAGTCATTGGATTTTACACTTTAGTGGTAGGAGACATTGATTATTCAGTGGCACCAGAGCGCATGAAAAAGGGCCTCGCGCGACATGCTGTGCCCACAATGATTCTGGCCCGTTTAGCTGTTGATCGAACTTGGCAGGGCAAAGGTGTTGGGATTGGCCTGTTGCGCGATGCAGCACAGCGCACCCTGCAGGCCGCAGACATTGCTGGAATTCGCGCTTTGGTGGTTCATGCCAAGGATGATGCGGCGCGAAAGTTTTATTCTCACTTTGGATTTGTCGAAGGTTTTAGTGATCCCTTGCATCTTTATGTGTTGACCAAAGAGCTCAAGGCCTTAATCACCTAATTCCCCAACCAGCTCATCAGCGCGCCCACATCGCCGTTACTATTCCTGATCACACCCGTAAATCTGCTGCGCATGGTTTGCGCCAGCCACACGCCGGAGACGCTAACATCGGCGATGCGTTTTCCGCCTTGCAGTCTAAACGTCAGCACTTGGCCGCTTGAGAGTTTGGTTGCCACTGTGTTACCTGAACATTTGGTGATTACCATGCTGGTGCCGCTAAAACTGCTGGCATATTGGGCCATGAATTGGCCCATGAACTTTTTAGTGAGGGCTATATATTCTGCCTCGCGGCTGCGTGGCAAATCTTTGCGGTATGGGCCAAGTGCAAAAAGGGCGATGCTGCGCAAATCAGCAAAACGCGAGGCGGCACCTGTGAAAGCTCCGGCAGAACCAGAGCGGGCTGCACCCATGAAGGCGGCACCTGCATTTTGCACAAAACCTTCAGCTGCACAGGATGCAGCTTGAACTGGTGCAGCAAATACAACTGTAAAAAGGAGTGCAAAAAAACTTAGGAAGTATTTCATCGACGAATCCACCAAATCACTATCCCGCTACAGTGCTTATCTTGTGTGTGAATAATGACAAGTGGGCAACGGGTGGCTTAGTCGGAATTATTCTTCCAGCCTTTAACGCGGCCTTGGCGCAAATGCA
>JAYUPT010000101.1:0-4089 GCA_043759965.1 Aestuariivirga sp.
AAAGCACCACCCTCACCATAATCTTCGTCTTCAACTTCTTCAGTCACCGCTTCCACATATTCAGGCGCACCTTGCGCTTTCAAGTGGTTCACAATATCTTCAACTTCAGTGTCGGTTACAAATGGCGCATGGAGCCGCGAAATACGCCCGCCCCCTGCCATATAAAGCATGTCGCCTTGGCCCAAGAGTTGCTCGGCTCCCATCTCACCCAGAATAGTCCGGCTATCTATTTTGGACGTCACTTGGAATGAAATGCGGGTGGGGAAGTTGGCTTTAATGGTGCCCGTGATCACGTCCACTGAAGGGCGCTGCGTGGCCATAACCACATGAATACCAGCCGCACGCGCCATTTGCGCGAGGCGCTGCACCGCGCCTTCAATGTCTTTGCCAGCCACCATCATCAGATCGGCCATTTCGTCGATGATCACCACAATATAGGGCATGGGGTTCAGATCTAAGTCTTCTTGCTCCATGATCGGAGCGCCAGATTGCGGATCAAATCCGGTCTGCACGGTGCGGGTTAATTTCTGGCCCTTGGCCACCATGCTGGCAAGCTTGGCATTATAGCCATCAATGTTACGCACGCCAGTTTTCGACATTTTCTTATAGCGCTCTTCCATCTCGCGCACCGCCCATTTGAGCGCGACAACGGCTTTGCGCGGATCAGTCACCACGGGGGCTAGCAAATGTGGGATTCCTTCATAAACTGAAAGTTCGAGCATCTTAGGGTCGATCATAATCAGTTTGCACTTGTCAGGCGGCAACCTGTAGAGCAGCGACAAAATCATGGTGTTGATGCCCACTGATTTACCAGAGCCCGTGGTGCCAGCGATCAGCAAATGCGGCATGCGTGCCAGATCAGCAAAGATCGGTTCACCACCAATGTTTTTGCCCAAGGCCAACGAGAGCGTTGTGTTGTTCTTGATGAAGGACTCCGTCTGCATCAATTCACGCAAAAAAACGGTTTCACGCTTTGGGTTCGGAAGCTCAATGCCAATCGCGTTGCGGCCTGAAACGACTGCAACGCGCGCGGAAATAGCGCTCATCGAACGGGCAATATCATCAGCCAGACTGATTACGCGCGATGATTTAATGCCGGGGGCTGGTTCTAATTCATAAAGCGTTACAACTGGGCCCGGCCGTACATTGATAATTTGGCCACGCACCCCAAAGTCTTCGAGAACACCTTCCAGACGCCGCGCATTTTCAGCTAAAAATTCCGGAGAGAATTCCGGCTGGCGTCCAGCTTTTTTTGGCTCGCTCAAAAGCTCAAGCGGTGGCAATTCAAATTGTGGTATATTAGATTTGGCCTTGGGTCGGGTAACAGCTTTAGCAGCAACTGGCCTTGGCGCAGGTTCTTCTTCATAGTCTTCAAGTTCTGGCTCTTCAGGACCAAGCTCAAAGGGTGCTGCTTCATCATCAAACTCTTGCTCTTCGAATGAAGGTTCAATGCGCGTCTTGGTTTTTTTAGGAAGATTAAGCGGTGCAAAACGGCTGAGCACATCATCACCACTTGCTGCATCAGCGCGCGTGCGTGGCGGGGCTACTGGCCGCTTGGCAAAAAGTTTGCCTAATGAACCAAAAAATCCAGTGGCTTTTTGGGCAATAGAAAATGTTGGCTCTTTCCTCACAACTTTGCGGGAGGGCTTTGCAACCCGCCAAGTGGGAAATTCAAACGATTCTAGATTTAAAGCGCGAAGCCCGGTCCACCATGTTGCAAGCAAAGCCAAACCCACCACCATCACCTGCGCAATGAAACCTTTGATGCCAATGGTGAGAATGGACAAAAGGCCACCGCCCAAAACCTCGCCCACATTGCCGCCAAAGCCACTGGCAAGTGACCACTGCGCCGGCACCGGAAAGGTGCTGAGGAGTGCGCTGAACGCTAATGTGGCACCAATCCAACTAAATATAACTTTGCGAGCATTTTCTGGGGCTTCGTGGCGAAAAAACCTTGCCGCCCAACTGAGCGGAATGAACAGAAAAGCCAAAACCCCAAAACCTAAAAACTGCATCAACTGATCTGCAATATAAGCACCTGGATAGCCCAACCAATTAAGCGGCTTGCCACTGGTGGCATGGTTGAATGATGGGTCAGCCGGGGACCACGAAGCAAGTGCCAATCCAACCAAAACAACCACGGCAAACACTAGGAGACCGCTAAGTTCAAACATGCGTTTGCGTAAAAACCGCCGAAGTGCAGCGGGAATTGTGCTCTCGTCAGTATCAATTGAGTGATTGAGGGCCATAAGAATCTCCGAAGAACCACCCCTTGAGGGGTCTAACAAAAGGTTAACGGCAGTGTGATCACTCATGGTTAAGGAGGCGTAAACGTGAATAGTTTTCCCATAAAAAAAACGCCACCCCGTAAGGGATGGCGCTCAAGTTTGCTGGGGGTGAAAAGTTTATGAGTAAGCGCGTTCGCCGTGGCTGGAAATATCCAAGCCTTCACGTTCAGATTGTTCATCCACACGAAGACCCACAGTGTATTTGCAGATGAGCAAAGCTACAAAACTTACAACTGCGGAAAGCACAACGGCAACCACAACACTATAAATTTGAGCGGTCATTTGGCCACTGAAGGAATAGTCAACAATTGTGGTTGATGTGTCTCCAGCAAGATAGTTGGTAACACCCATGCCACCTTTGCTAACATCAACGAACACGCCCGTGAGCAAAGCACCGAGAATGCCGCCAACACCGTGCACGCCGAACACATCGAGCGCATCATCATAGCCGAGCTTGGCTTTGAGCCAGATCACTGCGAACAAGCAGATGATACCAGCAGCAGCACCAATCACGATTGCAGCCATTGGACCAACCCAACCGCATGCAGGTGTGATGGCCACAAGACCAGCAACTACACCTGAAGCACCGCCAAGCAAGCTTGCATGGCCACGGATCAGCTTTTCACCAAGTGTCCAAGTCAGCATGGCACCTGCAGCACCAAGAATGGTGTTGAGCAAAGCTAGTGCTGTGAGGCCATTGGCTTCAAGATTTGATCCGGCATTAAAGCCAAGCCAGCCAAACATCAGAAGACCTGTGCCGAGCAAGGTGATTGTGAGATTATGTGGAGCCATTGCTTCTTTGCCAAGGCCAACACGCTTGCCAAGCATGATCGCGCAAACCAAACCAGCAACACCGGCGTTGATGTGAACAACTGAACCACCCGCAAAATCGATGGCACCCTTGTTAAACAACCAGCCATTGGCAGCGTTTACTGCATCATTGTAAGCTGAAAGAATTGAGGCTTTATCAGCATCTGTTGTTGCTGCCACAAGTTTCGCCAAGAAATCAGCCGCAGCAGTTTCACCCACCGCTGCTTTTACAGCGTCAAGGTTAGCTGCACTGAGTGTGTAAGCGTCTGGGCCAGCCCACCACCACACCATATGTGCCATTGGCAGATAGGAGAATGTGAACCAAATAACCAAGAACAAAACAACAGCCGAGAATTTCATGCGTTCAGCGAAAGCGCCAACAATCAAAGCCGGTGTGATGGCCGCAAATGTGAGCTGAAAAATGACGTAAGCAAATTCAGGAATGTAAGTTTCCTTTGAGAATGTTGCAGCCATGGTGCTGATATTGACTCCCGACAAGAACAGTTTCGAGAAACCACCAATGAAACCATTGCCATTGGTAAAGGCCAATGAATAGCCATAAGTGACCCACAAAACTGAAATGAGGCAGAAGCAAATTGTCACTTGCATCAAAACGGAGAGCACGTTTTTAGAACGGACCAAACCGCCGTAGAAAAGTGCCAAGCCAGGGATTGTCATCAACACCACCAAGGCAGTGGCTGTGAGCATCCAGGATGTATCGCCTTTGTTGATTGTAGCAGCAGCGAAGGCTTGGGCTGCAGGGCTAAGTGCCGCAAGCCCCAAGCCTGAGCCCAAGGCCATCAGGCTTTTAGGAAGGGTGGTTAGGTATCTCATCATTTTTCCTTTCCGAGAATTCAAAATCAAAGCGCTGCGGTGCCGGTTTCGCCGGTACGAACACGCACAACACTTTCGAGGGGGAGAACAAAAACCTTACCATCACCAATTTGGCCAGTTTTGGCCGCATCTTGGATGGCTTGTACAACTTTTGGGG
>JAYUPT010000102.1:0-4075 GCA_043759965.1 Aestuariivirga sp.
GGAATTTTGGGCGGCATATCATCAGGCCAAGATGTTGTGGTGCGCTTTGCAGTGAAACCCACATCGTCAATTCTTACAGCCCGCAAAACCGTGACAGTAAAAGGCGAAGACACTGACATCATCACCAAAGGCAGACATGATCCCTGTGTTGGTATCAGAGCTGTGCCCGTGGGCGAAGCAATGATGGCCGTTGTGCTGGCTGATCAATTCTTGCGCCATAGAGGGCAGGTGGGATAGGTACCCATCTTGAAAATTGTAAAATCTGTGTTAGATTGTGTGTAGGAGTTTACACATGGCAACCAATCTGGCAATTGACCCAAAGCTTATCGAAGAGGCATTGAAACTCAGTGGCGAGTCGACCAAGAAGGCCGCAGTCACGCTGGCTTTGAAAGAGTTCATTGCAAAGCGGTGGTTAGAAGAGAATAGGGCCGGCATCGCAGCATTCAACGACGAAGTAGAAACCCAAGGCTCATGGTCTGAAACCATGCGCAGTTGGTGATGCGCCAATATGATGTTTGCCGCAACAAAAACGCGGCAACACGAAAGTTGGTTCCTTTTGTAGTGATCTTGCAGGCAGATTTATTACAAGATTTTGCCACCGTTGTTGTAGCGCCCTTACGGGTGGAAACGATCGCAACCAAAATCGGTCGATTAAATCCGACCCTTAAAGTTCAAGGCAAAACCTACCGCGCTTCCATGGCGGAACTGGCCAGTGTCTTGCGCAACCAACTCGGCGATGTGGTCGCCAATGTCGAAGACCAGCATCGAGATTTTGTAACGGCAATCGACCTAATTTTTACCGGAATATGACGCGCCTCAATTCCCCAGCACCGCCGCCTCAAGAATATCCAGCCCTTCATTGATAATCATTTCGCTGGCCGTGAGTGGCGTGAGCAAGCGCACCACGTCGCCATAAACACCACAGGTCAAAATCAACAACCCACGCTCCAAACATTTTGCGGCAAGTGCCTTGGCAGCAGCGCCATCGGGCTTGTTCCCGCCATGTTCGGTGACGAGTTCAAACGCGCACATGGCTCCAAGCCCGCGCACATCACCAATCGGCATGCCCTTCTTTTTAGCTTTGATGGCGTTCAGGCGCTTCACCATCATCTCGCCTTGCTGAATTGATTTTTCCAGCAAGCCTTCAGTTTCAAAAGCTTCAAACACACCCAGTGCTGCGGCACAGGCAATGGGGTTGCCAGCATAAGTGCCGCCGATGGCTCCAGGGTCTGGCGCATCCATAATTTTAGCACGGCCCGTAACGGCAGCTAGTGGGAAACCTCCCGCGAGTGATTTGGCAGACGTCACCAAATCAGGCTCCACATCATAATGTTCCATGGCGAAGAATTTTCCGGTGCGGCCAAAGCCAGTTTGAATTTCATCAGCAATCAATAAAATACCATGCTCATCACAAAGCTGGCGCAGGCGCACCATCAATTCTTGCGGGGCGATATAAAATCCACCTTCGCCTTGCACAGGCTCAATGATAATGGCGGCCACCCGCTGCGGCTCCACATCACACTTAAACAAAAGCTCAATGGCATGAATGGAATCCTCAACGGAAATGCCCTTATGCGCCACCGGAAATGGCACATGCCAAATGCCGCCGGGCATCGGGCCGAACTTCGCCTTGTAAGGCGCAACCTTTCCAGTTAGTGCCATGCCCAACAATGTCCGGCCATGAAAGCCACCATGAAAGGCAATCACATCGGAACGGCCTGTATAACTGCGCGCATATTTAACGGCATTCTCAACAGCCTCGGCACCAGTGGTAACAAGCGCTGATTTCTTTTCGCCAGAAATTGGCACAGCCGCATTTAATTTTTCGCACACTTCAATAAAGGGCTCATAAGGCATCACCATGGCGCAAGTGTGCGTAAATTTTTCCAGTTGTTCATAAACCCGCTTCATCACGAGAGGGTGGCGATGCCCGGTGTTGACCACAGCAATGCCACCGCCAAAATCAATATAGCGGTTGCCCTCAATATCCCAAATCTCAGAATTCTCTGCTTTAGCCGCCATAACCGCAGCGCCCATGCCAATGCCGCGCGAAACGGCTTTGGCGCGGCGATCAACCCAAGCTTTGTTGGAACCCGCTGGTTGATTGTGAATGGGTGCGTTCATGGAATGTCTCCTCAAAAAATATTAGTCCATTTAACCCAGTTGACCTTTCCACCGCAAACGGATTCAGTAGAGCCAGATGGAGCAATAACAATGCAAACCCCAAATTGGTATAATCAACAATATCTCCCCAGTCGCACAGTGGCAAATTCGGGCGAGGTGATTGCGAACTGGGAACTGCGTTCTGCAGCAACACGCGCCAAATATCCCTTCATCGCCGACATTGAATATGGCCCACACATCCGCGAAACAATTGATTTGTTCCGCGTGCCAAATGCCAAAGCCACAATGATTTATATTCACGGCGGCTATTGGAGCATGCTGTCAAAAGTGGAAACTTCATTTGTGGCAGATGGCTTTGTGGAACAGGGGGTGAGTGTGGCGCTGATCAACTATCCACTCTGCCCCGAAGTTTCGATTGTGGATATTCGCAGCTCCATTCAAAATGCCTTCGCTCATCTTTATAAAAATGTTCTCACCCAAGATGAACGTAAATCCATCGTCGTCACTGGCCATTCTGCTGGCGGACATTTGGCAGCATTACATCTGGCCACAGATTGGAAAATCTTTGGACTGCCAGAAAATCCAATCGCTGGCGTGATCTCCCTGTCGGGCATTTTTGATGTGGCGCCGCTGATGCACACTAATCTCAATGAAACTCTGGGTATCACTGAAACCTCCGCCGCAATTCTTAACTTGAACACGTCACTTCTTAGATCAAAGGCAAAATTGGTTTTAGCTGTGGGTGGCGATGAACCAGAGGAATTTCACCGCCAATCATCTGATCAAGCTAAAGCCTGGGTCAGTCTCTCTCCGCAAGTTTTGAATCTGCGTGGGTTCAATCATTTTACTGTGGTTGATAGTTTGGCTGATTCTAACGGATTGCTGAACACCCTAGTCCGCACCATGTTTTTCACATAAAACCAGTGGGGCTTGCACCTAAACTTGGCCACAAGCCAACACCAATGGTTTAGTCCGCAACGCTGCCCTCGCATTTTCCGGCAGCTTGCTGGTGGCTTTGGCCGCAGCACTTGGCTTTCAAGCGGCTTGGATGGGCCTCGGTAAAAAATAATCAAAACGATTTTTAATTCCGCCCGCCCCCAGAAATGGTGGGCGGGTTCTATTTTTAAAACTGGTGGCTGAAACTCAATTTGGTTGACACGGAACTAAAATCTCCCACGCCAATGCCGTCATAGCTTGCAGAGAGTGAGATCAAATTATCCTCGCTGCGCAAATTAAAACCAAGTGCTACAGCGCCGCGTGCGGCAGCGTTTCCAAGGTTCCAATTCAACTTTGCACCAATAAACGGCTCAACGTTTACATCATCAAACTTACCGAGATAGGTAAAATTCACTCCTGCGGCCAAGCGGCCCAAGCCAACGGTTTGGCCAGAAACAGATATGCTGTCCAATCCATTTGACACCATAAAATCAGGTTGCAGGTCTTGCGCATAAAGTGCTGTCACATCAGGCGTTATACGCAAATTGTTGAAATCGTAATTTCCAGCCAATTGCGCTTCCAGCAGCCAACGCTTCGTTGTAAAATTGCCAGCATAAATATCTCCAGAAATATCTTGCGAGGCATTATTTTCGCTACGCCCCCAAAGCCCGCGAAGGTCAAGAAATACATGATCAGCAATTTCTGCTGATATATAAGGCCCCACCATCCAGCCTGTGCCAGAAACATCATCTGCCGTGGTTGCATCCACTTGCGCCAAAACGCCAATCGTTAACTGATCACTGAGCAAATAATCTGCACCAGCATAGCCCAAATAGAAGCTACTATCTGATAGACCGCGACCAAACTCACCCTCCATCCAAACATTCCAAAGCTCAGGAGACGCCGGCACATCGGCTGTAGGAGAAATTGTAACCCCAGAAATTTCAGCCCCTGTGGTCTTAACTGCAATGCGGGGGATATGATTGCGGTTGAGAAGGCGATGCGCGCGTGGTTC
>JAYUPT010000103.1:0-4074 GCA_043759965.1 Aestuariivirga sp.
GCAACTCGCTTCGAAAAAACCGCCAGAAACTTCCGCTCAATGCTCTACATCTTCGCACTCAGGTGCTGGTGCAATTGAGTCCACACCCTAGTTACCCACCACACATTTCTTGGTGAGCTGGGCAGAGGCCACCTCTTGCAGCTCCTCTCAGCTGCGCAGCTTACGTGTTTGGCCAAGTGTCACTCACTTTGTAACCAGCGGGATAGGGATCCTCTGGATCGAGAAGCAGCGTTGTCTCGCCGCTGATCCAAGCACGTCCTGTGATCTGTGGAATAATGGCCTTGTGATTTCCTACGATGGTTTCACCTGCAATCTGGCCCACGAATTTTGAATCGATAACGCTGCGGCCTATGTAAGTTTCACCCAGTTTCATCAAGCCCTTGGCATGAAGAACAGCCATCAGCGCTGAACAGCCTGTTCCCGTGGGCGAACGGTCAAGCTTGCCGGGATTGACCACACATGAGTTTCGTGAGGTCAACGTGCCATCAACTCGTGCGAGGGGTTCGCGCATGAAGCAAAAGGAATAATGTTTCCAGTCTGGTAGAGTTGGATGATGGAAGGCTAATTGTTCATTCGCGGCCTTCACCAGCTTTCGCCCTAACCTTGCAATTTCATGGGCATTGCGTGGTGTGATATCCAACCCGAAATCGGCAACGTCTGCCATCACAAAGCTGTCGCCCCCAAAGGCGGTATCCACCAAGACCTGCTTTCCGTCCACATTCAAAGTGGCGGCGATGTTTGTTGCGAATGCAGGCACATTGGTCAAGGTGATGCTTTGGGCTTTGCCATTGCGGCAGGAAGCTGAAATTTCGATCAGCCCCGCAGGCGCTTCCAGCACCATATGTGTGGTTGGCTCCTGCATTGGAATTATGCCTGAATCAAGCAAGACAGTTGCCACGCAGATGCAATTGGAGCCGGACATGGGTGGCGTGTCTTCCGGCTCCATGATGATGAAGCCCATCTGCGCTTTTGGGTTCTTGGGCGGAACCAGAAGATTGATATGACGGAACACGCCACCGCGCGGCTCATTCAAAACGAAATTTCTCAATGTGCCATCCGTGGCAATGAAGCGTGATTGTTCCCATAGGGTGTCACCCGGGGGTGGGGCAACGCCGCCGACAATCACATCACCAACTTCGCCCTCGGCGTGGCAGTTGATGATGTGAATAGATTTTGTGGAGCGCATATTTGATCACAAATCCCCAATGACACATTTTTTAGCGAGTGACTTATATTGCTTTTCGGTAAATTGAATGGGGTTGCCACCAGCCGAAGGATCTTTAATGGCCATGGCGGCCACTTCGCTCAGCCGCTTCAGATCAATGCCGATTTCCTTCAGCGTGTGGGGAATGCCAATTTCTTTGCGCAACGCCAGCACCCATTTCAGGAAGCCATTGAAGCCGCCTTTGATGCCGAGGTAGGCGGCGGCGCGTTCAATATCTTTTTCAATCTTCTTGCGGTTGGCCACTAACACATAAGGCATGATGATGCCGTTGAGCAGACCGTGATGGGCGTCATAGAGGCCACCGAATGGATGCGACAGCGCATGAATGGCACCAAGGCCGCGCTGGAAAGCAGTGGCACCCATGGTGGAAGCAACCAGCATATTGCCGCGTGCATCAATATCTTTGCCGTTCTTCACAGCCTTGGCCAGATTGTCTTTGATGAGCGACATGCCTTCTAGGCCCACACCTTTGGCCAATGGATTATAGAAGGGCGCGCAATAAGCTTCGATACAATGGGCCAGCGCATCCATGCCGGTTGCTGCTGTTAATTTTGCGGGAAGGCCAATAGAAAGTTCAGGATCAAGAATGGCCACTTTCGGCATTATGGCGGGGTGAAAAATGATTTTCTTTTCGTGGGTTTGAGGATGCGTGATCACACCTGCGCGGCCCACTTCTGAACCCGTTCCAGCCGTGGTGGGCACGGCGATGATGGGCGAGATTTTTGAAGCATCGGCGCGTGTGTACCAATCACCGATATCTTCCAAATCAAACACCGAAATGGTTTGGCCGTGCATCAGTGCAATCATCTTGCCAATGTCGAGGCCGGAGCCGCCACCAAAAGCAATCACGCCGTCATGCTTTCCAGCTTTGTAAGCTTTCACACCTGCGATGATGTTGGCCTCAATTGGGTTGGGGCGCACATCTGAAAACATTTCGATGGCGAGGCCCGCTTTGCGCACATCATCCACAATGGTTTTCACCATGGGCATGGCGGCAAGGCCGGGGTCGGTGACGAAGAGCGGGCGCTGCATGCCGCAGGCTTTGCAATGATCGGCGAGTTCCTTAATGCGGCCCGCGCCGAATTTAATTGCGGTAGGAAAATTGATGTTGCGATTGGGGATCATGGAAATACCTTCTGTCTTGATGAATTAGCTATAGTTTGAAAGTTCTTGCAGTGCAGAAATGGCATCGTGTCGCCTTTCCCACTGCACGAGAATGTGATCGTGGTGAAAACCAGCAATGACATTTGCACTAATTCCAACTTTGCCGAGGGTTGCGGCAAAAGCTGCGGTTAGTCCGACTGCTTGCAATGACGAATGGACTTGCAATGTGATGCGGGCCCACTTTTCAATATCAACAAGGCCAAGCTCTTCAAGCGCCTGTACCGTTGCCACAAGGGTGACGCCTTCATCCTCATTGATTACTGCAAAAGGATGCTTAGTCGCGCATGCCTGTGCATGGGTCACCGACATAAAGCCAAACGGCTCCATTGTCAGAACTGGCGACATACTTCTGAGCAAAGTTTTGAGGTCGGTCTCGCCAGACATTTCAGTACCTTTCAAAGCCGCGTTTCAATTCCAAATCAGTAATGCGGCGGTCAAACTCAAACTGCTCCCACTTTGCGGTGTGAACATAATGATCAACCACATCATCGCCCATGGCATCACGCAAGAATTTTGATTTGTCGAGAAGCTCAGTGGCATCACGCAAGGTTTTTGGAATCTCGCGCAGCTTGCCATTGTTATAAGCGTCTCCAGCAAATACTGGCTCCAATTTCAGTTTGCGCTCAATGCCATCGAGGCCTGCTGCAATGAGTGCAGCGAATGCGAGATATGGATTAAGATCGGCACCACCCACGCGGCACTCCACGCGAATGGCTTTGGTGTCGGCGCCGCATAATCTGTAACCAGCTGTGCGATTATCAAAACTCCACACGGCTTTGGTTGGCGCGAATGTGCCCACCATGAAGCGTTTATAAGAGTTGATATAGGGCGCTAAGAAATAGGTGATTTCGCTCGCATGTTCCAATTGACCAGCGAGATAATGCTGCATCATTTCGCTCATGCCATGGTGGCCAGATTTGTCGTGGAAGTGCGAAGTTTTGCCATCGGCTGACCACAGCGATTGATGGATGTGGGAGGAATTTCCCGCCATGCCATAATCCCATTTGGCCATGAAGGTGATGGCCTTGCCAACATTATAAGCAATTTCTTTGGCACCATTTTTAATGATTACATGATTATCGGCCATCACCAAAGCTTCATCATATTTCACGTTTATTTCTTCTTGGCCGGGGCCCCATTCGCCTTTGGAGTTTTCAACGTAAATGCCAGCACCCGCCAGACCATTGCGCAGCGCGCGCATGTAAACTTCTTCTTTCGAGGTTTGTAGGATTCCGTAATCTTCAATATAATAGGCCGCGGTTTTCATATCGCGGTAGCCTTTGGTGTTGCAGGTCTCGAAACTGTCATCGAACAGGAAGAATTCTAGTTCGGAAGCCATATAAGCTTTCATCTTCATGGCTTCGAGGCGCTTCAATTGTTTTTTGAGAATAGCGCGGGGTGAGTGCGGAACGTCTTCATGGGTGTGATGGTCGAGCACATCACAGAGCACCAATGCGGTGCCGGGCAGCCAAGGGGTGCGGCGCAGGGTGGACATATCAGGCTTCAAAACGAAATCGCCATAACCTTTTTCCCACGATGTTGCTTTGTAACCGGGCACAGGTTCCATTTCGATATCAACGCCGAGCAGATAGTTGCAGGCATGGGTTTCTTCATAACCGCCATCGACAAAAAATTGGGCATGAAAGCGCTTGCCGATGAGGCGGCCTTGCAAATCAGTCATGGCC
>JAYUPT010000104.1:0-4059 GCA_043759965.1 Aestuariivirga sp.
TTTTCGGGGTGGAGTTAATGGGTTGTGGGGTAGCGATCAAGTTTTTTCCTGATCTCAAACCCGCTCCGCTTTCGTCATTAAATAGACCAATCTGCCATTCTTCAACTTCTCCAATCGACCACTGCCATCAACCGCAGCATAATTCTCAAATGCATCTCGGATCAGCCAGCGATAGATAAATGGCACGCGGGTTTTAATCAAAGTTTGGCGACGTGGGGTGTCTTCTATGCTAGCGGCAACCACATTGGCAGCAATGTCGTGGAAGTTAGTTTTAAAGCCGGCATCAGCCAAGGCCTGTTTGGTGCTGTCCACACGGCTTACCTTGCAAGTATCAGTATAAAGAAACACCCCACCCTTGCGCAAAACTCTATGCACTTCGCTGAAAAATTTTTCGTAATTGCCATAGTCACCAGACGCTTCAACATTCACAACCACGTCAAAGCTTCCGTCAGGAAATGGAATGGCCAAAGCATCGCCATGTGCAAAACTCAAGTTCGAAATTTGTGCATGGGATTTGCGGCACGACGCAACTGCATTTTCAGATTTATCCATGCCAATGGCCGTAATTGGTGAGGGCCACGTTTCCACCAAATGCGCCAAGCCGCCGCCCTGCCCACAGCTCACTTCCAATAAATCTGTGTGCTTTGCCTTCTTCGCTTTCGCAAGATGGGGCTTTGCTAGTTCCGAATACATCTGCAACTGAAAGCGCTCTGGCCCAGTTGTTTCTGCGGGTGCATAACCATAATTATTGGTGGTGGTTCCAGTCCAATCCAAACTGTAAAGCAAGTTCCATAAATAATCACGATTTTCGCCAATTTCCTTATTGCGCACCAGCGAAATAAAGCGACGCAGACGATAAGCCACCACAGCTAAAGCCAGCACCAACAAAGCCAACACACTCAAAACAATTTGCAAACCAGACATTTAGATTCTCCGTTGACCGATGCTCTAGACTTTCTCAGACAGAAAACCAAGCACTGCATCCTTATAGCCCCGATCACCCACGGCGTTCATGTGGTTGCGCTTGGGCAAAACTACGCCCCTAGAATTTGGGATGGTTGCCACCAACTCCGCCACGCTGCCCGCCACATCGTCCAACTCTCCCGCCACAACCAACACGGGAACCGAAATTGCAGCCAGTGCTTCAGCTTTGATTTTCACGCGGGAAGAGCGGATGCAAGCGGCCAAAGCGCGGCGATCACTTTTGGTTTGATCGGCAAACAAGCGAAAGCCGCGAGCACCACGATCCTCAACATTTTCAGCTGACTGTGCTTCCAGCGCCAAAGCAATTTCTTCCGCACCACCCACTCCCGTAATCATGCGCGAAGCCAGCCCGGCAAAAACAGCACGGCGCACACGATCAGGATGCGCCATAGTCAAAAATGCTGAAATGCGCGCACCCATCGAATAACCCATCACGCTGGCCTGTGCGATGCTCAGATGGTTGAGCAAATGCAATGCGTCATCCGCCATGATCTGCGCTGAATAGAGCGCTGGGTCATAAAGCTTCTGGCTCTGGCCATGGCCACGATTGTCTAATGCAATCACCTGATGGCCAGCCTCAGTCAAAACCTTCACCCAGTGTGTGTCACGCCAATTTACAAAAGCATTGGAGGCAAAGCCGTGGATGAGCAACACCGGTGCGCCCTCCCCCCACACATCGTAAGCAATTTCCACACCACCCGAATTGAACTTTTGCATCGCGCCCTTTTTCTTGCTATTTGCAAGCCACGTTAAAAATCAGGGGTTATCATGGCGCAAGGTTCAACACCACATTTTCAAAACTCAATGGGCCTGCGCCAAATTGATGTCGGCGCACACGAATTTATGTGTATCGGAGCAACGCCTCCACAAGATCACCCGCATGTTTTTTTAGATATGGGCCAAGCGGCAGAAATCATTTGCCCTTATTGCTCAACTCTCTATCGCTATAACAAATCCTTGCCCGCTGGCACATCCCTTCCAGTTGATGCCACATGGCACGAAGCAGCAGCCTAAGCCTCGCCGAAGCCAGACGCGTTGCGCTGGCCTCACAGGGCTTTGGCGCGTCCAAAACTGACAATGTTTCGGGCTGGGCCGCCCAAGCACGCGAAATAAAACGCCTGCATCTTTTGCAAATAGACAGCGTGAATGTTCTCACGCGCTCGCATTATTTGCCGCTGTTTTCTCGCCTTGGAAATTATGATCGTGCTGCATTGGACAAACGCACGCTGGCCCATCAAAATCGCGCCGCCTTTGAGTGCTGGGCCCATGAAGCAAGCCTAGTTCGGATGGAGCTTCATCCATTGATGCGCTGGCGCATGAACCGCGCCCTAAAAGGTGATGGCATTTATCGTTCGATGCGCGATTTCGCCCACACCGAAAAAGCCTATCTCAAAAATTTGCTGGCCTTTGTTAAATCTCACGGCGCAACGGCCCAAAGCGATCTGCCGGATAAATCCAAAGGCGAAGGTGGCTGGTGGGGCTGGAGCAAGGGCAAGCTGGCCTTGGAAACTTTGTTCGCGCAAGGTCTGCTCACCACCGCCAAACGCCAAAGCTTTGAACGCTTTTATGATTTGCCCGAACGCGTAATTCCGCCAGAGGTGCTGGCCCTGCCCACGCCAAGCGAACGCGATAGCCTTCGGCAATTGATCGACCTTTCGGGCCAAGCCTTAGGCGTAGGCTCTGCCTTTGACTTGCGTGATTATTTCCGCTTACCAGTGAGTGAAGCGAAGCAAGCTTTAGATGATGCCGTAGAAGCAGGGATTCTAAAACCTGTGCATGTGGAAGGTTGGAAACCTCAAGCTTACATGCACCGCACCGCTAAAATCCCCCGTGCCATAAATGCCACAGCCCTCGTCTCGCCTTTCGATCCAATCTGCTGGGACCGCGAGCGCACCGAGCGCCTGTTCAATTTTCACTATAGAATTGAGCTTTACACCCCGCAGCCCAAACGCAAATTTGGCTATTATGTTTTACCATTTCTTATGGGAGAACAATTCGCAGGTCGCGTTTGTTTGAAGGCTGATCGTGAGACTGGAACCTTGAGGGCAAATGCAATCCACAGCGAAGTTCATGTTGATAAGGCCGAGGCCGCAGCAGTGCTAGCGATCGAATTAAAACGCATGGCCAATTGGCAAGCCCTGCCAAATGCCGAAATTAAAAAAGATGGAAATCTTGCCTCGGAATTAGCAAAACATTTTTGAGATAATGTGTATGCTTGTGCGTAAGCTTTTCATGCCAAACTACCTCTTAAATTGTGTGTCAAGCCAACTTTCGAGCTACTAAATTTGCGCACGCATTTCTTCATATAGCCAAAATAAATTCAGGCCGTTTCCACAGGGAACAAAAATCTTACTTCTGAACCCGGTGATCGATTGTTGAAAGTCAGTGTGGTGTGAAGTTGTTTTGCGAAGGCCTGAATAATCCGCATCCCCAATCCACGAGTTTTTTGTGGGTCAAAATTATCGGGAAAGCCCACACCTTCATCACGAACAGCAATCAGGATATTCTTATCTCCCTCACTCTGAATACTCACCCATATATTTCCACTTGTGCCAGCAGAGTATGCGTATTTTGCCGAGTTTGTAATCAACTCAACGATGATGAGAGCAACCGAAATGGCATCATCAACTTTAATGTTAATGCCGCGCTGTGCTTCAACCTGCACCGTACAATGGCTAACTGAGGAATCCATATCTTCGCAAACCTCTTCGATATAAGCGCCAAGATCCATACTTTCGACGTAGTTATTTCGATATAACCGTTCATGGGCGCGCGCAATTGCATTAACCCGCCGCGCCGTTTCCTCAAATTGGTTTGCAGTTTCACCATTCCCGCTACGCCCCTGCATTTGAAGGAGACTGGCGACAATCGCGAGACTGTTTTTTACGCGATGGTTCATTTCCTTCACGAGGAATTGCTGGCGCGCCAATGCAATTTTGAGGTGGCGCTCATTGCGCTCGCGCTCAATTGCCATGCCAAGCACATTTGCAGTGCCCTGAAGGAATGCCAAATCGTGCTCAACAAATTCGTGGTCTGATTTACTGTCAACTTCGAGAACGCCAAATGGTTTGCCAT
>JAYUPT010000105.1:0-4055 GCA_043759965.1 Aestuariivirga sp.
ATTTGATAATGAGTCTGATTCTCAATCGGCTTTGCAAACCGCTATCGCATCAGGTTACGAAGATGCTCGAATTGTAGAAACACAAATTACGCAAGTGTCTTCAAATTAAGTAAGGCGCTTATTGCGTACTAACTGCTAATGAGCGAAACAGGAAGGCATGAGAGTTCTCCTGTTTATTTTGTTAATGGTTTGGGGTGCCGCAGCCCAAGCCTCAGTGTTTCTGGAAGACTTGACGTGGACTGAACTTCGCGCAGAAATTGCTGCGGGCACTACAACGATCATCATTCCCATTGGTGGCACCGAGCAGAATGGACCGCATATGGCATTGGGCAAACACAATGCGCAGGTTAAATTTCTTGCTGAAAAAATTGCGGCAAAGCTTGGTCACACGCTTGTGGCCCCGGTGATTTCTTATGTTCCTGAGGGTGAAATTGAGCCCCCAACAGCGCACATGAAATTTCCAGGCACCATTACAATTTCAAATGCCACGTTCAACCAAATGTTAGAATCCACCGCAAAGAGTTTAAAATATGCCGGCTTTAAGACGGTTGTTTTTATTGGTGATCATGGCAGTTATCAAAGCAATGAAACGGCTGTCGCTGCAAAGCTTAACAAGCTATGGAAATTATCGGGCACACGGGCCTTTGCGGCAGTTGAATATTATTCGCTGGCGCAGGGTGCTTATGTTGAGGCGCTCATGAAAAAGGGCTATCCAGCGTCGGAAATTGGAACTCATGCGGGTTTGGCGGATACAGCTTTACAATTGGCAACTGTGCCCAACATGGTGCGGCGCGAAAAATTGACCGCCAGTGAAAATTTTTCAACTGCTGATGGTGTTTATGGAGGTAAACCCAAAAATGCCTCTGTAGAACTTGGCCAATTGGGGGTTGACCTGATCGTGGATGGGACGGTAACCGCTATTCAGAACTTTATAAATCACCCGTAATTTTTCACATAGGTTTCGAATTGGTCATTAAGTTTATAGCGCTTCTCAGTGGTCTAATTGCTAGCTCGGTTTTGTCGTCCGTAAGTCAAGCTTGTGAGGGGAAGGGTTGCCCTGCAGTGCCAGCCGCACCCATCAATATCTACAGTGAAATTGGCAGCGATAAACTAAGCCCTGCGGTGGCTGGCGCGTTGCCTCTTGTTTATGTTCCCAATCATTCGTCAAACACTGTGAGTGTGATTGATCCGGCAACGCACAAAGTGATAGACACTTACAAGGTAGGTTTAGGGCCTCAACACGTTGTTCCTTCTTGGGATTTAAAAACTTTGTGGGTGGCCAATACAGCTAACTTCACCGAGCATGGTAGCATGACGCCGATTGACCCAATGACAGGTAAACCTGGCAAGGAAATTCCGGTCAATGATCCGTATAACGTATATTTTACGCCAGACGGAACTGAAGCGATCATTGTGGCGGAAGCTCATCGGCAATTGGAGTTCCGTGACCCTCATACTATGGCTTTGAACTATATTATCAAAACGCCAATCTGTAATGGCATCAACCACGCTGATTTCTCCGCAGACATGACGTTTGGTGTGTTCACTTGCGAGTTCAAGGGCATCAGCATTATCAAAGTTGATTTGAAGCAGAAGAAATTGGTGAGTGGCCTGCAATTTTCAAAGCCGGGCATGCCGCAAGATATTCGCTTATCTCCTGATGGTAAAACTTTTTATGTGACCGACATGATGAATGATGGTGTGTTCTTAGTGGATGCTGAATCGTTTAAGGAAACAGGTTTTATTGAAACTGGCAAAGGGGCGCATGGCTTAACCACCAGCCGCGATGGCAAGCGGCTTTATGTTGGCAACCGTGGTTCCAATCGTATGCCAGACAAAGCTAAGGGACCGGGCAGTGTTTCTGTCATAGAGTTCGCCACCAATAAAGTTGTGGCGCAATGGCCAATTCCAGGTGGCGGCAGCCCAGACATGGGCAACGTTACGGCTGATGGTAAAGAACTATGGTTGGCTGGCCGCTATGATGGCCAAGTTTATGCAATCGACACCACAACTGGCAAAGTTATAAAAATCAATGTGGGTATTGAACCACATGGTCTTACGGTTTGGCCCCAACCCGGCCGCTTCTCACTCGGCCACACGGGGAACATGCGTTAACCACTTTTTAACCTTATTCTTTACAGTGCGAAAACCTGCGGTTAACACTTTGTTAACTTTTGCAGGGGCCGCGAATGTCGATCAAGTTTTTTGTTAGTGTGTTAGTTGTTTTGCTGTGCGGCACTCAAGCCAATGCTGTTGAAAATAAATCGGCGAGTATGAAGCTTTTTGGTAAATCATTACCGCCAATTGGTTTTGTTAAATTTTGTGCTGCTGGTGAGGCAGAATGCGAAGTTAAAGGTTCTGCCCAAAACCGCATGGTTTTGACGCAAGCAAAATGGGAAATGTTAGACGCTGTAAACAGCTCAACGAATTCTAAAATTGCTCCAGAAAGCGACCAAGACCTTTATGGCGTTGCCGAAAACTGGACATACCCCACCACAGCCGGAGACTGCGAAGACTATGCTTTATTGAAGAAGCGCGAATTGCAGCAAATGGGCATTCCAGCTGATGAATTGTTGATCACAGTTTTGCTTGACGAAAAAAATGAAGGCCATGCCGTGCTGACAGTGGTGACGAACAAGGGTGATTTCATTCTCGACAACCGCCACAACGAGATTTTGCGCTGGGACCACACGCGCTACACATTTTTGAAGCGCCAATCGCAATCAGACTCAAAAATGTGGATGAGCTTGCGCCAGAAGCCAGCACAAGTGTTGGTAAGCTCCAAGTAATCAGCTTTCTGACGTACGCTCCTCAAATTTCTTGCAATCGTGCCATGACATGCCCATAAGCAGCGCCAAATCAACATTTGGAGCAACACATGACCGCCATTCTCGATATTACCGCCCGCGAAATTCTCGATAGCCGTGGCAACCCCACTGTTGAAGTTGATGTAACGCTGGAAGACGGTGCCTTTGGCCGCGCTGCTGTTCCATCAGGCGCATCCACAGGGGCCCACGAAGCCATGGAGCTTCGTGATGGTGACAAGGCCCGCTACATGGGCAAGGGCGTTACCAAGGCTGTGGCTGCGGTGAATGGCGAACTCTACGAAGCCTTGGCCGATATGGATGCTGAAGATCAAATCGCTATTGATCGTGCGATGATTGCTTTGGATGGTACGCCCAACAAAGCCCGCCTTGGTGCGAACGCCATTCTGGGTGTTTCACTTGCTGTTGCTAAGGCTGCTGCTGAATCTTGTGGCCTGCCGCTTTACCGTTATGTGGGCGGTGCCTCAGCCCGCATATTGCCGGTTCCAATGATGAACATCATCAATGGTGGTGCCCATGCTGATAACCCCATCGACTTCCAAGAATTCATGGTGATGCCGGTTGGTGCGCCAACATTTAAAGAAGCGCTTCGCATGGGTGCGGAAATTTTCCACACTCTGAAGAGTGCTTTGAAAAAGGCTGGCCACAACACCAATGTTGGTGATGAAGGCGGCTTTGCTCCAAACCTGCCATCAGCTGAAGCTGCCCTTGATTTCGTGATGAAGTCCATCGAGCAAGCTGGTTATAAGCCCGGCCATGACGTGTTCTTGGCCACCGATTGTGCGGCGACTGAGTTCTTCAAGAATGGCGCTTACGTTTATGAAGGCGAAGGCAAGACTCGTTCGATCAAAGAACAAGCTGAATATCTGGCGCATCTGGCCAAGACCTATCCAATCATTTCGATTGAAGATGGCCTGTCTGAAGATGATTGGGATGGTTGGAAGCAGGTGACAGATTTGATCGGCAAAACCCACCAGCTCGTGGGTGATGATTTGTTTGTAACCAACACAACGCGCCTGCAACGCGGCATTAAAGAACATATCGCCAATTCAATTCTGGTGAAAGTGAACCAAATTGGTTCGCTCACTGAAACATTGGAAGCAGTGGAAATGGCCCATAAGGCTGGCTACACCGCTGTGATGTCGCATCGTTCTGGTGAAACCGAAGATTCAACCATTGCAGATTTGGCTGTGGCCACCAATTGCGGCCAGATAAAAACTGGCTCATTGG
>JAYUPT010000106.1:0-4050 GCA_043759965.1 Aestuariivirga sp.
ACCTTTGAACAGCACATCAAAACTGGCCGCTGGCCCCTCATGCGAGGCTGGAAGGTGCCGCGAATTGGTGGGCAACTTTCCTGAACGTTCGGCAAAAAATTTCTTAACAATGCGGTCTTCCAGCGAATGAAAAGTCACCACCACTAAGCGCCCACCCACATCAAGAATATCTTCTGCAGCGCATAAAGCTTGCGCCAATTCATCAAGCTCACCGTTCACATGAATGCGTAAAGCTTGAAATGTGCGCGTGGCCGGGTGTGTGCGATCTTTCATACGTTGCGGGCCCGTAGCGCGTTCAACGGCCTTGACCAAATCCACTGTGGTCAGCAACGGCGCTTCACTGCGCGCGGTTACAATGGCTTTTGCAATGGCGCGTGAACGCGGCTCTTCGCCCAGAATATAAATAATTTGCGCCAAGTCTTCCGCATCCAAACTATTCACATAATCCGCGGCGGATTTTCCCGTCTGCCCCATGCGCATATCGAGCGGCCCATCGCGCATGAATGAAAATCCGCGTGCCGCCTCATCAATCTGCATGGATGAAACGCCAATATCCAAAACCACGCCTTGCACTTTTTGGCCATCAACAAGCGATGCCATGTCGCCAAATGTGCTTTGAACTAATTCCAAACGCCCATTGGAGGAAGCAACCATTGCAGCACCAGCGGAGATCGCCGATGGGTCACGGTCAATGGCAATTACCTTGCACGAAGCCGCAGCTAAAATCCCACGCGTATAACCGCCTGCCCCAAATGTGCCATCAACGTAAACGCCAGCATCCTGCGGTGCCAGTGCGTGAAGCACCTCGGCCAACATCACAGGCACATGTGGTTGATTGAGTGGGGAATTCATGGGGGCGATTTAATACAGTGAACAAGAGGTTAATAATTCACCGACAATGCCTCCGCGATTGTTAACAAATCGTTTCAAAAGCGATTCATTTCAACACTTTCCGTGGGGCACCGGAAAGAAAATACCAGTCGGCCTATAAGCCGGGTTTTGTCCCCATGGGGTCTCACCCACAGTGTATGGCCATTCATCTGGAGCTTGCGTTGCCGCAAACTTCACGCAACCAACCCGGGCGGCGAACCGAAAACAGTCCTGCACTCTTGCGAGTGTGTGCCACCCCTATTCGGTCTTGCTCCGGGTGGGGTTTGCCATGCCAAACTTGTTGCCAAGTTCGCGGTGCGCTCTTACCGCACCGTTTCACCCTCACCGCGAGCAAGCTCGCGGCAGTTTATTTTCTGTGGCACTTTCCCTGGGGTCACCCCCGCCGGGCGTTACCCGGCACCCTATTCCCGTGGAGCCCGGACTTTCCTCCCTTGCACCCTTTCGAGCCTAGCAAGAGCGGCCATCCAGCCGACTGGTGGGTTGGGGTTAGGCGCTGGGAACGAGGCGGTCAATAAATCTCTTGCAATCAGGTGAACACGCACCATGTTTCGGTCTGCCTATGGGGGACCATCACATGACCAATGCTGAAACACTGAAAATCCTAAACCGCTTGAAATTGCTCTCGCGCTTCATGGATGCAGGCTGGGGCATTCCCGGCACAAAAATCCGCTTCGGCGCTGATAGCGTTTTGGGCTTGGTGCCCGGCGCTGGCGATTTGGCCGGTCTTTTGATTTCGCTTTATGTGGTGGTCAAAGCTTATGAACTGGGCGCGCCCAACAACATCCTGCTCCGCATGGTGGGCAACATAGCCATAGATTCCGGCCTCGGCGTGGTTCCCGTGCTGGGTGATATCTTCGACGTATTCTTTAAGTCAAACATTAGAAATGTTGATTTACTCCATGATTTTCTTAGGAAATCTGGGAAAGTTTGATTTTAGTGAATCGCATGTGCTCAAATTTATACAAGAGCCGGAGTGAGGTCGAGCCGTCCTGAATTTCCTTGATTTGTAGTCACGATAGGACTACATGTACTTACATGACAAACGCAACAAACTATGTCCGTGCCCGCATTGACGAAAAAACTAAAGTCCGCGCAACGGCGGCATTGGAAGCAATGGGCCTCTCGGTGTCGGATGCTATTCGTATGCTGATGCTGCGCGTCGCCGATGAACAGCGCCTGCCGTTTGAGGTGAAAGCGCCAAATGCAAAAACGCTGGAAGCCATTGCTGAACTCAAGGCTGGAAAGGGCAAGCGGCACACGTCAGTCAAGGCGTTGATGGCAGACTTTAATGAGGACGATTGAATCCGCCACAATATTCCGAAAAGAACTGAAGAAACTCAATGCAAATCCAAGTCATGGTAATCTAAACAAATTGCTTGAAGCAGTGCTCGAGCTGTTGGTCATCGACAAACAGCTCCCAATCAAAAACCGCGATCATCCCTTAACTGGACACTACAAAGGTTTCCGTGATTGCCACATCAAGCCGGACGTGGTTTTGATTTACAGCAAGCCCAATAAAAACACCCTTTGGCTTGCACGAATTGGAACGCATAGTGATCTGTTTTGAAAGCAAATGGAAGTTGAAAAACTATTTCAAAGTTACGGCTTGTCAGGATTTATGATAATGTTGAGCGCATCATCGCCTATCACCTCGTAAAGATAATTCGCTAAACATCGCCCGCGTGATTCATGGCGCAAGAGATTGGCAAGAAGGGGAATGGCCGGAATGAGATATTATAATGGTGAACTGTTACATCTATTCCAGTATTCCAGTTCGTTTTTGGAGTTTTTTAATGGCCATATCGTTTCATGAAGAACGCCAAATATTTTATTATGAACTCGGCTTAGCATTTACACAGTGGGCGCAAGTCGAACATGCATTTCAGCACATCTATACTTCGTCATTCAAAAACTATGACATGGCAATTGCTATGAGCTTCCGAGCTATTGATAATTTCAGATCAAAACTTCAAGTCGCAGATGTGGCATTCAATCTAAATTTGTCCTTTGAACAGTTCGCCGAATGGGAAACACTTAAGAAAAAATTGAATAAACGAAACCAAGAAAGGAACCAATTGGCGCATAGATACATAAAAAATAAACCAGAAAACAAAGAGGGCAAGCGCATACTTCTTATGCCCTCCAATTTAAAACCGTTGCCGGACGACAACTATCAAGAAAGCCGCGCGATTGCAGTGCAGAACTTGGTGCTTTACCGCTACGCATTCTATGGGCTCAGTAATCAACTCCTGAATTTTGCAGACAGGGTTTCTGGTTCAAAAACACCTTTTTCAGTACCGCACGGTCCTTTAGAGCGTCCCCCAACCCTGCAAACTCTTTTAGATCAGATGCGTGATGTTCTCGAACCTCCACACCGACCATTGCGGGGATGATTTCACGAACACAGCTAGAAATTATTTTGGCGATGCTATAGTGTATATAAAGATGCCTTGGAATCCTAATCCTCCCAACGAATTTTTTCGTTAACAATCTTCATTCCTCCCGCTAACCTGTCACCATGCACCCAGACATCACCGCCTACAACGCCGCCCAAACCGTTGCGAACCAAGCAATCTGCACTCACCTTGCCACCGAACTCTCCCGCGGCCTGCCCAACGCGGAAAGCAAAGTCTGGTATGGTGGGCCGGTTTGGTTTTTGGAGGGCAACCCTGTGGCTGGCTTTTGGGTTCGCAAAACTGGCGTGCAATTGCTGTTCTGGAGCGGCCAATCATTTGACGAGCCAAGCCTAAAACCCGAAGGCAAATTCAAGGCTGCCGAAGCACATTACAAAGATGCATCCGAAATCAATTCTACGGATGTGCAGCGCTGGCTGGCCAAAGCTGCTTTAATCCAGTGGGATTACAAAAACATTGTGAAGCGCAAAGGCAAGCTGGAAAAAATTGGCGCGTGGTGAACGCTCTCCCTCTTTGCCACTCGCTCACATCTGTTCTATAAGCCGCGCACCACAATCGAACGGACCTGCCATGCGCGTTTTAGTTTTCTTAACAGCATTGATCGTTACCTTCACCCCTGCCCTTGCGCAAGAGCGGCAATGGTCGCTCGATGCTTCCGAGCGCGAGGCCTATTTGGTGTTTGGAGTGCCAGATACCGACGATGTGGGTTTGAGTTTTTGGTGTGAGATTGGCAAGGGCAAAATTT
>JAYUPT010000107.1:0-4031 GCA_043759965.1 Aestuariivirga sp.
ATATTTCACCAGAAAAATTTCGCAACCGCAGCGCTGCAATGGCACGGGCTGCAAATTGACAAAATTGGGGTTCAGCTTGCGCGAAAACGGCTAAAGGACTATTCCAAGGATAAAAATGTTGGGTGTCGTGAAAAAACTACCTACGCGAAATAGTTTGTATCGTTGGATTTGGACGGGTGACTCTTATGTGAGCTCCGGCTTGTTTGAAACTTGGGATATTATCAAACGTGTTGCATCCGCTTATTCTTCGTTTCTTTATCGTTGGTTTCGCATCTCAGGCCCCAAACGCATTCTAATTGATCTGGCCGATGATTTTTTCACCTTTGGGGTGGTGATTGCTTTTGGTTTGCTGGCTTATGCGGTTCCGCCTTTTTCTGGCACGGGCGATGTGTGGAATCGTGGCCGTGAATATGCGGTGACCTTTACCGACAGTGATGGCAACATTATCGGGCAGCGCGGTATCCGGCAGGACGACGCCATTCCGCTGGATGAAATTCCACCAGAATTGATCAAAGCTGTTTTAGCCACAGAAGACGTGCGCTTCTATGATCATTTCGGTGTGGATGTGCTTGGAACATTAAGGGCTATTATTCGCAATGCGCGGGCCAGCGGTGTGAAGCAGGGTGGTTCTTCAATTACACAGCAAGTTGCAAAGAATCTTTTTCTGTCTCCAGAGCGCACGATAAAGCGCAAAGTGAATGAAGCTTTTCTCTCAATGTGGATTGAGGCAAGGCTTTCAAAAAATGAAATTCTGAAGCTTTATCTTGACCGCTCATATCTAGGTGGCGGAAATTATGGGGTTGAGGCGGCTTCACAATTTTATTTTGGCAAATCAGTGCGCGATATAAACTTGTCGGAATCTGCTGTGCTGGCTGGATTGTTTAAAGCGCCCACAAATTATGCGCCTCATAAAAACCTAGAGGCTTCGAGAGTCCGCACCAATGTTGTGCTTTATCGCATGTTGGATGCAGGGTTCATTACGCAAGGCGAATTGCTGCTGGCCAAGCGCACACCGCCACAAATTGTGCATCAAAGCATTTCGGCCAGCCCAAATTGGTTTTTGGACTATGCTTTTCAAGACACATTGGATGTGATGGACCGGCAAGGTTTGAAGGATGAATATGTTGTGGAGGTTAAAACCACCATCAACACCAAGGTGCAAGATGCCAGCCAAGCGATATTAAATGAGGTGGTGGACACTCAAGGGCCAGACGGTAAATTTACCCAAGCATCTTCCATCACCATGGCACCCGATGGTGCGGTGCGGGCAATTGTTGGCGGGCGTGAATATGAAGACAGTCAATTCAACCGTGCAATCTCCGCTAAGCGGCAAGTGGGCTCTGTGTTCAAACCCTTTGTTTATCTCACCGCCCTCGAAAACGGTTATACGCGCGACACCAAAGTGCAGGATGGAACAGCCTGTGTGGGCAATTGGTGTGTGCACAATTACAATGCCGAGTCCTTTGGTACTGTGCCTCTCTGGAGTGCTCTGTCTCACTCCATCAACACCGTTGCGGTGAAGTTAATGGTTGAAGTGGGGCGCAAAAATGTTGAGGCCACGGCGCGGCGCGTTGGCATAACCGGGCAGATTGACCCCTATCCCACCATGGCCATCGGCACCAGTGCTTTGACGTTGATCGATATAACAACTGGCTATGCAACTTTTGCCGCAGGAGGCAAGCTGGCGCATCCCTATGCTGTGCTTGAAATACACAAACCTAATGGAGAACTACTTTACAGCCATGTTGTGAATGAAAACGACACTCCCCAAGTTGATCCCTTTGGCAAGGTGGCAGAGCTTAATTCCATGATGCATGATGTGGTGATGTCTGGCACCGCCAAGCGCGCGCAGTTGGGCTATGCACCCGTGGCGGGAAAGACTGGCACCAATGCCAATTACCGCGATGCTTGGTTTATTGGTTTCACGGCGCATAATGTTACTGGCGTGTGGGTGGGCAATGATGACAACACGCCGATGGCCGGATCGAGAGGAAATGCAGTAACAGGAGGCCGCATTCCGGCACCCGCATGGAAACTCATTATGGATGTGGCCGAAGCAGGATTGCAGCCCGAGGGCTTTCCTGGCGTTCCATTGGACGGTAAATTTGTTGCTGCCCCAGCGACAACACCTGCCATTTTTGACACCAATGTTGATGAGGTCTCTGCGGATGTTGCGCTGACGGAAAATTATGAAGATGATTCTAAAGATGTTTTGAACGGCATGTTCGATTTGTTTAACACCACACCAACATCAACCAAGGCACCAAAAGTAAAAACTGTCGAAAAAGCTATAACTGAAACTTTAGTGCTGCCCAAAGCCAACACAAGCGCTGTTGACAAGGTGAAATTCCTTGATCGTTTGTTTGGCCGCAAACCTCTTAACAAAAAAGATAAACGCAAAATCACTGTTGAAAATTGATTTGAATGTTTCGCGTTTTTTACTGGCGCTCTGTGCGTATAGATATATGTTGCGCAGGCTGACGCGGAACACTTAGACACGATGCGAATTTTTAATTCTTCAACAATTTTTATTGTCATTGGGCTTGCTCTTGGGTTTGGCAGTGCTGTGCAGTCGCTTGATGGTTGGGGGATGCGGCCAGTTATCGATAATCCCGGGTGGAAGGAATGGCGCCTTGCCGCGACTGATAGGATGCAGCCTTATGCTTTGGGTCACTTTCTGGCGGCAGGTTCAGTTCCAACCCCGGTCTCCACTCATTATTTTGTTCGAGATGTTGATGATGACGGCAATATGTTGCGTGGTGACTGCATTTACGACATGGATGGGCCTGGCATTTCAGCGCGCTGGTGGTCGCTTTCAATTCAAACCGTCCAAACACCTTCGCAGCATTCTATACTATCGGCAGGTAAAACTGTGTTGGATGGTAATTTGCAATTGCGCGCCACAATCGCTCTGCGTCCCATGCCAGGCAATTGGCTGCAGCCACCCAATTCTGGGCCGTTCTCACTCAAATATGTTGTGAGCGAACCAGACAAGGGTGAACTTCTCACCTTGCCGCGCATTAAGAAGGGCCGCTGCTAATGTTAAAGCTGTTCTGGGCCCTCACTGTTGGCGTGATCGCTTTGGCGGTTCACATTTCATATGTGCTATTTGCGCCTGCGTTGCTTTTCCAACAAAAGCTTTATCAAACAACTGAAGGCAGACCCGACAATTCATTTTTTACTCTAGCGCCTGAAAAGCAATCACAGTTGTTTCCGGCTTCAACAGTGCAAGACGTGGTTGGGGTGTGCAAATATGATTTGGGTGCGGGGCAATTGGTGTTATCGGCCACTTTGCCCAAAACGTATTGGACCATGGATATCTATACAGAATCTGGCAAACAGGTTTATGCTTTGGATGATGTGCAGGCGGGCAGCAGTGCTTTTTCGATTGAACTGTCGCGGTCTAAATCTTTCTTTGAACAGATTTTGACGATTGGCGATCCGGAAGACATTGGCCAAATTGAAAACTTGGGCTGGCGCGTTGAAACCACCGAGCGGCGCGGGCTGGCAATTGTGTGGATTCCGCTATCCGATGAATTGATGCGCAAACCTTTTGAAGCGATCATCAAAGAAAGCCGCTGCGAACCGAAGGGTTTGGACTAAGCTATATTTTTTGATGCCTTCAATGGTGGCCCGAAAATCTCTGCCGTGTTGTCAATATCTAGTCTCTCGACGCGAACGCCCGGGAAAATGACCAATTGGGCTGGGCCAAAATGTTTAAGGGGCGATTTTGCATCGCGTTGCCACTTTGAAAACTCGATCACCGACGTCATTTAAGAATCCCTCATGCCTTGGCATCTGAAGCAGACTAAAGACTGACTTGGTTAACAATTATCTAATGATTACAAGATTTCTGGCACAAGGCCAGCAAGACCTGAGCGGTCTTCAATTTCCACTTCCCAAATATCGGAATCAAATTTGCGGTGGCGCTGCAGTATGGTGTCCACCTCATTCATCGCAATGGGTGTTGGTGATGCTTTGACAAAGCGGCGTTCGCCTTCATCATCATAGGAAGGCCCGGGTGCGGGTGA
>JAYUPT010000108.1:0-4017 GCA_043759965.1 Aestuariivirga sp.
GTTTTCGCAATCCCGCCAGAATTGATTGAAGCACACCAACGAAGGTAATCGGCGGTGGCCATTGGAGATGATCCGATAGCAAAGTGAAGCGCAGAGATCTTGTCTAAAGTGGTACCGGGGCGGACATCTTCTGGGTTAAGCCGATAAATTTCTGCGTAGCGCCGATTACACAGGATCAGGCGCTGGTCACCGTCGAAAAAACAAACACCCTGCGAAATATTGTCGATGGCTGTCTCATAGCGCAGCGCCTGCTCTTTAAGTTCGTCGATTATGGATTCAAGCTGGCGCCCAGTGAGTTCCTGCGCGACTCTTGTCAGTTTTCCAAGCGCAGCATGGTGGGTCTCGTCAGGTATTCCAACCTTTTGTCCTACTGCATTTCTAAGCAAGGTTACGTTCTCCGCAATGATTTCCCGTATAACTTGCGATAATAACTACAGCTTAAAATTTAAATCTTTCTTATCATACAAGTAAAAATTGCGTGTAAATGCTTGATTTTAGGTCTGCAGAGCTACCTTTATATGAAAGGTTTACACAAAAACAGGCCGATTGCCTTGCCGCTAACCATTCTTTATCCCCACCCCTTGCACCGAATCTTCTTCCGCCCTAAGCAACGCTTTTAATGACATTGCGCAGCCCCCGCCCTCGCCTTTTTAAGTCTCCGCATCTTTTGGGGATCAGCGATCTTTCTCCCCTTGAAATTCCGGCGCTGCTTGATTTGGCCGATACCTATGTGGATGTTAATCGCGGCAGCGAAAAGCGCCATGCGATTTTGACCGGCCTCACCCAAGTGAACCTGTTCTTCGAAGCCTCCACCCGCACGCAGAGTTCGTTTGAAATTGCTGGCAAGCGGCTGGGTGCTGATGTGATGAACATGGCGGTTTCCACTTCGTCGATCTCCAAGGGCGAGACGGTTTTGGACACGGCCATGACGATCAACGCCATGCATCCGGATTTTTTGGTGGTGCGGCATCAATCCTCTGGCACGGTTGAGTTACTCGCGCAAAAAGTTTCCTGCGCGGTGATCAACGCGGGCGATGGCCAGCATGAGCACCCCACGCAGGCGCTGCTGGATGCGCTGACCATCAGGCGCAAATTCGGCAAGCTTGAAGGGCTGACGGTGGCGATTTGTGGCGATGTGCTGCATTCACGCGTGGCGCGGTCAAACATACAGCTGCTCACCAAAATGGGGTCACGCGTGCGCGTGGTGGCCCCTTCCACGCTGCTGCCTTCGGGCATTGAGAATTTTGGTGTGGAGGTTCACCGCAACATGAAAGCCGGATTAGACGGCGCTGATGTGGTGATGATGCTGCGCTTGCAGCTTGAGCGCATGTCTGGCGCGTTTGTGCCTTCACAGCGCGAGTATTATCATTTCTACGGACTTACTGAAGAAAAACTGGCCTATGCCAAGCCGGGCGCCATGGTGATGCACCCCGGCCCGATGAACCGTGGTGTGGAGATTGATTCAATCGTGGCCGATGGCGCTCAGTCAGTAATCCGCGAACAGGTGGAAATGGGTGTGGCGGTGCGCATGGCGGTGCTGGATGCGCTGTCTCGCAATCAAGGAGCAGCGCAATGAAATCTAATCGCCGCGCCTATTTGAATGCTTTAGTGGTGGCCCCGCAGCAAGGCTTGAACGGCACAGGCGGTGTGCTGATAGAGGATGGCTGGATTCTCGCGGCTGGTCCACAAGTGACGCGTGAGATGGTGGGCGCATCAACGCAGATTACCGATTGCAAAGGCAAGCTGCTCATCCCTGGCCTTGTTGATATGCGCGTGTTCACGGGTGAGCCTGGTTCCGAATACCGCGAGACTTTGGCTTCCGCTTCTGAGGCGGCGGCGGCAGGTGGGGTCACCACCATGATCGTGATGCCGAACACCCATCCGGTGATCGATGATGCCGCGATTGTCGATTATATTTTACGCCTTGCGCGGGATACAGCGATGGTGCGGGTTCACCCCATGGCAGCGATCACCAAGGGTTTGAACGGCGAATTGATGAGTGAGATTGGCCTTGTTCAAGCGGCGGGCGCTGTTGCCGTGACTGATGCCACCAAGGCCGTCAGCAACGCTAATATGTTTCGCCGCGCGCTGATGTATGCCCGCGATTTTGATATGCTAGTGGTGCAGCATGTGGAAGAACCAACGCTTGCAACTGGGGTGATGAATTCGGGCGAAGCCGCCTCAAAACTTGGACTTGCTGGCATCTCGCCGATGGCAGAAGTGATCTTGCTGGAGCGCGATTTGCGCCTCGTCGAAATGACAGGTGCGCGCTATCACGCAAGCCAGATTTCTTGTGCAGCTTCGGTTGAAGTGATGCGCGCCGCCAAAGCGCGGGGGCTTCCAGTTTCTTGCGGCGTTTCAATCAATCATCTGGTTTTGAATGAGAATGACATTGGCGCTTACAGAACCTTCTTCAAACTCTCGCCACCTTTGCGCGATGAAACCCACCGCCGCGCATTGGTGGCAGGCGTGGCCGATGGCACCATTGATGTGATCGTGTCATCGCATGATCCACAAAGTGACGACACCAAGCGCCTTCCATTTGCCGAAGCCGCTTTTGGGGCGATTGGTCTGGAGACCATGTTGAGTGCTGCTCTTTCGCTTTATCATAATGATTACATGCTATTAGAGCGACTGGTTCAAGCCATGTCTCAGATTCCGGCGAAACTATTGGGATTGGAAGGTGGGCGTTTGGAGGCGGGTGCGCCTGCTGATTTCGCTTTGGTTGATCTTAACCTCAGTTGGAAGGTGGATGCCGCAAGCCTTTGTTCGCGCTCCAAAAACTCGCCCTTTGAACGTAGAACTTTAGAAGGTCGCGCCATTGAAACTGTGGTTGCAGGTCGCACGGTTTACACCTACGCTCCATAACGGGAGGGCATCATGTATCAACTTATCGCAGCACTGATTGGCTATGCCTTTGGCTCAATTCCATTTGGCCTGTTGCTTACCCGTGCTGCAGGCTTGGGCGATGTGCGCAAGATTGGATCGGGAAACATAGGTGCCACCAATGTGCTGCGCACCGGCAATAAGAAAATCGCCATTCTCACTTTGCTATGCGATTGCTTGAAGGGCACCATTCCAGTTTTGCTCGCAGCCCATTTCTGGGGATTGCCCATTGCAGTTTTTGCAGGTTTCGGCGCAATGCTGGGCCACATTTTCCCCGTGTGGCTTGGCTTCAAAGGCGGCAAGGGTGTGGCAACATTTATCGGCGTGTTGTTCGGCCTCTATTGGCCACTGGGTTTGATTTTCGCTGGCCTTTGGTTGGCACTGGCATTTGCATTTAAGTATTCGTCGCTGGCTGCACTTGCTGCCTCGATAACGCTTCCATTTGTGGCGCACTATTTTGACCAAACCAAATTGACTTTACCAATTGCGTTACTGGTGACTTTGATTTGGTTCATGCACCGCGCCAATATCAAGCGCTTGCTCAGTGGCACCGAATCTAAAATCAATCTCAGCAGCAAAAAATGAAAGTGCTGCCGCTTGAGGAAAAGTTAAACTGGCTGCGCCTCAGCCAATCGGAAAATGTGGGGCCGGTGACATTTCACAATTTGCTGAACAGGTTTGGCACCGCCACCAAAGCCATTGAAGCCCTGCCCGAACTCTCGCAACGCGGCGGATTAAAGCGAACACTCAAAATTTATAGCGTGGACGCAGTGCAACGTGATTTTGATCGTGCAGCCAAGCTCGCGGCGCAGTTTGTGGTGGCCGGAGAGCTGGGATACCCACCAGCCCTTGCCCATGTTCCAGCCGCCCCACCAATAATCTGTGTGTCAGGCAATCTTGAGTTTGCTGAAATGGTTTCGGTGGGAATTGTGGGTGCGCGCAATGCTTCAGCATTGGGTCTAAAATTCACCCGCCAAATTGCACGAGCTTTGACCGATGCTGGCTTGCTGGTGGCATCTGGCCTGGCGCGTGGCATTGACACAGCGGCGCATGAGGCTTCCGTTGATACACATACCGCAGCCGTAATTGCCGGTGGCATTGATAATTTCTATCCACCCGAAAATGAAAAGC
>JAYUPT010000109.1:0-4006 GCA_043759965.1 Aestuariivirga sp.
AAGGCTCGCAACTCGCTTCGAAAAAACCGCCAGAAACTTCCGCTCAATGCTCTACATCTTCGCACTCAGGTGCTGGTGCAATTGAGTCCACACCCTAATAAAGTCATCTCTGTTTTGAAAGAATATGGTCGAGAGAAATTTTTCCTGGACCATATTTAACCAGCATCAGCAAAATCGCAGCCCAAGTGCCATGCACCACATAAGCATCGGGATATACGAGTATCTGAATCACCAACACCATGCCAAATAAAGCTAACGCTGAAAACCGCGTGGCCAACCCAACTATAAGCAAAACTGAAAATGCATGTTCTGCAAGCTGCGCAATTAGCGCTGCAAGCTCTGGCGGAATGATGGGAAGCTTATATTCTTCGGTGAACAACGTGAGTGTGTTTTCATTCGCACGAAAGAGATCCCAACCTGAAACCTTGGTGCGCGCCGAATTCCAAAACACTAAACCAACAGCCAAACGGCCCACAAGCGCAATCGCACTATAAGGCAGCATTTCCATCAAGTTGATCAGCCTACGGATTAAATTTTTCATTTTGTAACCTTTACAATAAGCTCCAATTGGAAAAGTGCCGCCAAATTTTGGTGCAAATCAAATGACGGAAACTGTTCTAAAGTTTCAAGCAATGCCGTTTCTAAATCCAAGCCAGACTTCAAAGCCTTAAAAAAGCAAAACCCATCAGCCGCAATCAAACGCACATGAACTTCGGCATGCGGCCGCCACACAATTGCAAATTCTTGTGGCGGTGCCTCCAACTTCGCTGGGTTATTCGCAATCTGGTGCCATTGCCAAATAGAGGCAGCTGCATTTGAGTTTTGAACCATTTGAAAGCTGGGGTGAAACTGAAACTTTAAGCCGCCTAAATCTTCAGGTGCAATTTCTGCCAGAGCTGTGGTAGCTAAAGGCACGGATTCATAAGCATGATAAGCATGCCACCATGCATTTTCAAACCGCGCCACATCAGCCAAATAGGGCAGCGTTGCCGCCGCCTCGAAGCCTTCAATGTATTCAGCAAAAGACGCGCCATACTGAATGAGCACAGCTGATGCTGGCTTATGCGCGGCACTATAAACACCAGCAATGGCCGAAAAAAACTGAAGCCCCACCAATTGTTCAACCACAGGAAAACGCACACGCAATGCGCCAACCAAAGCTTGCGAGACATTGTTTCGGTAAATTGGAAAGCGCACATGCGGGCTAACATCTCCGATCAACCCATCATTGAATTCGCTTTCCAACATCATGCCGCTTTTCGGCGGTTTTGCGCCACGCGAGTGGCATAATCCGCCTCAGCAACAAGTTCCATAAGAGGCGGCACATTATTGTCGCGTTCTATCAGTGTTGGCAGTGGTCCCGTGCGATCAATCACCTCAGCATAAAGTCCCCACACATCATCACTCACGGGTGAACCATGATCATCAATTAAAACCATTTCAAAATTATCGTCCGTAGAAACCTCATGCCCAGCCAAATGAATTTCTTGCACATGCTCCAAAGGATAGTCGTTAAGATAGTCGTGCGCACTGGTTTTCAAATTTCGTGCAGACACAAATACATTGTTCACATCAAGCAGCAGCCCACAGCCCGTGGCATCAACAAGACGCGAAATAAATTCTGCCTCTCCCATCGTGCTATCGTCAAAGTTTAAATAGCTAGCAGGATTTTCGAGCAACATTTGCCGCCCCATAAATTCTTGGGTTTCAGCGATATGATCACGCACCCGTTCAAATGTTGCCATCGTATAAGGCAGCGGTAAAAGATCAGCGAGGAATCCTGTATCATGTGTGGACCACGCAAGATGCTCCGAAAAAAGCCCTGGGGAAAAGCGCTCATTCAAATTGCGTAAACGTTGCAAATGAGTGCGGTCTAATGCTCGCGGGCCTCCGATCGAAAGGCCCACGCCATGAAGGGACAATGGATAGATTTCACGGATCGCTTCAAGAGAGCGCAGCAGTGGCCCGCCATCACCCATATAATTTTCAGCATGAATTTCCAAAAACCCAAGCGCAGGTCGCACCTCCAGCAACGTGCGGATGTGCTCGTTTTTAAGTCCAATGCCTGCAAGTGCTGGGATTTTTGAATTCATCATTGAAAAAAGAGGGTGCACAAAATGCACCCTCACCATTTCCATCAAATCAAATAGCCATCAATGAGCCTTTGCCCATTGGTGTTGTCATGGTTTTGCAAGTGCCTGCCGGAACATATTTCCATGCATTGCCTTGGTAATCTTTCGTGGAAGTTCCAGCACATGATGTGCCAGCACCAGCGGCGCAATCATTCTGGCCCTTAAGGGCAACACCAAAGCATTTTTCTTTAGTAGCGGCTTGTGCTGCTGGAGCCATAGAAAGAGCCGCAGTCATTGCGCCTGCGATAACTAAAAGAGCTGTACGTTTATCCATTTTAGATTTTCCTTTCGTTGAAGTGTGAATTCAATATCGCAAAAGCCCTTTTCAAATGGAAATCACAATGAGGTCAAAAGCAGCCTCACCCCTGATCACGAATTTGTTATGAGTTTTAAAAATGTATCCACATCATCTTCTGGCGTAGCCCAGCTTAAAACACAGCGTGTGTGAACTTCATCATCAGCCAAACCATCAACCGGCCACTCATAAAAATTTGCCCCAGCTGCAATCAGTCGGTCAAACAATATCCGTGACATAATTGAAAACACTTCATTTGCCTGAACCGGATAGCTGATCCGAACCACATTTGATTTCTGCAAACCAGCGGCCAATTGCACAGCCATGGCATTGGCATGGGCCGCATTCTTCAACCACAAGCCATCTTTCAAATAGGCATTCGCTTGTGCAGATATATAGCGGCCTTTTGAGAGAAGTTGACCAGCCCGTTTGCGCCGATAGAGAAAATCTTCGGCCAATACCTCATCAAAAAACACCACAGCCTCTAAAATCATCGCGCCATTTTTAGTACCTCCGAAAGACAACACATCAACTCCAGCTTTCCAAGTCATCTCAGCTGGCGTGCAGCCCAGCGAAACCAAAGCATTGGTAAAGCGCGCACCATCCATATGCAGCTTCATGCCACCCGCTTTTGCCAAAGCGCCAAGTGCTGCAATTTCAGCAACCGAATAAACCGTGCCAAGCTCAGTGGCATTGGTGATTGAGATAGCAAGTGGCTTTGCCCCATGCTCGCCATGCACAAAATTTTTGAGTTTCGCTGTAATCGCGTCAGGGTCAAGTTTAGCGCCCTCGCCTTCCAAGGTGATCAGCTTGGCACCACCTGTAAAAAGTTCCGGCGCATTGCATTCATCAGTGTTGATGTGTGCAGCTGCATGGCAAATCACACCGCCATAGGAAGGCACTAAAGTTGAGAGCGCCAAACTATTGGCCGCAGTGCCGTTGAGCACCAGAAACACTTTCACATCTTTTTCAAAAACACGAGAAAGCTGGCGTTCAAATTCCTTTGCTCCCTCATCATGTAAATATGAAATGTCTGTCCCTGTGTTGGCTGCAACAATGGCCTCCATAATTTTCGGGTGAACGCCATAAACATTATCAGATGCAAAATTCAAGTTGGTCTCCTGCCGCAATTTAGGCAGTGCTTATCAGCTTCACTGGAACTTTGATATACTGCACGCCATTGGCATCGGCGGGCGGCAGCCTACCGGCTCGCATATTCACTTGAATGGACGGCAGCAAAAGTGTGGGTGCGGAGAGTGTTTTGTCGCGGGCTTGGCGCATGGCCACAAATTCATTCTCAGTCACGCCTTTGCCCACATGAACATTGGCAGCAAATTCTTCAGCCACGGTGCTTTGCCAAACATAATCTGTGCGCCCATCTTTGGGCAAATAATCATGGCACATAAAAAGGCGCGTCTCAGGAGGCAATGCAAGGAGGCGGTGGATTGAACGATAGAGTGTGCGCGCATCACCACCCGGAAAATCAGCCCGCGCCGTGCCATAATCTGGCATGAACAAAGTATCGCCCACAAACACTTCATCATCAATTTTGTAGGAGACGCACGCAGGTGTGTGGCCG
>JAYUPT010000110.1:0-3972 GCA_043759965.1 Aestuariivirga sp.
CGCTTGCCTTCTGGCAACAGCATTAGAGAAGCACCCGTCTCATCGATCACGTCGATGGCTTTATCAGGCAACTTGCGATCGGCCATATAGCGGGCGGAAAGCTGCACCGAACCTTCAATCGCCTCATCCGTGTACTGAACTTTGTGGAACTCTTCATAATAAGGTTTGAGGCCCTTCATAATGGCAATAGCATCAGGAATGGAAGGCTCGTTCACATCAATCTTCTGGAAGCGCCGCACCAAAGCACGGTCTTTCTCGAAATGCTGGCGATATTCCTTATAAGTAGTGGAACCAATGCAACGCAACGCGCCACCAGCCAAAGCAGGCTTGAGCAGATTAGAAGCATCCATAGCACCACCAGATGTGGCGCCAGCACCAATCACAGTGTGAATTTCATCAATGAACAAAATTGCACCGGGCTTTTGTTCAATCTCTTTCATCACCGCTTTAAGGCGCTCTTCAAAATCACCACGATAGCGCGTGCCCGCCAAAAGTGTGCCCATGTCTAAACTATAGACAGTGCAATCTTTCAGCACATCAGGCACTTCACCCTTGGTAATTTTACGCGCCAAACCTTCGGCAATAGCCGTTTTACCAACACCAGGTTCACCAACAAACAGTGGATTATTTTTATTGCGGCGGCAGAGAATTTGAATAGTGCGATTCACCTCCGCTTCGCGGCCAATTAGCGGATCTATTTTGCCTTCACCCGCTTTCTTGTTCAGATCAACGCAATAAGCTTCGAGAGCGGATTCCGCTTTCTTCTTTGAACCACCAGCACCTTGTCCGGTTTCATCGCCATTATTTTCGGCTTCATTTTCGGCAGCACCACGAATGGGGCGCGTTTCCGAAAGGCCAGTCTTTTTAGCAATACCGTGTGAGATGTAATTCACCGCATCATAACGCGTCATATCTTGTTCTTGCAGGAAGAAAGCGGCGTGGCTTTCGCGTTCAGCAAAAATAGCCACAAGCACATTGGCCCCCGTCACTTCTTCGCGGCCTGATGATTGCACATGAATAACCGCGCGTTGAATCACACGCTGAAAACTGGCGGTGGGTTTGGCTTCTGTTACATTATCAGTAACCAGATTGCTCAGCTCATTGTCCACATAGTCGGACAGGCTTTCCTTCAACTCATCAATATCAACACCGCAAGCGCGCATAACCGAAATTGCATCTTTATCTTCGGTGAGTGACAGCAACAAATGTTCAAGCGTTGCCAGTTCTTGCTTGCGGCTGGCCGCATGGGCCAAAGCACGGTGCAAGGCTTTCTCTAAACTTCTGGAAAATGTTGGCACGCTCACTATCCTTTCACGGAACTCAGTTCACTATATATGCATTCTTTGATGAGCGGGTAGTCCCCCTCATCAAAGAAATAATCAGTCTTTTTCCATCGTGCATTGCAAGGGCTGGCCATGCTCTTTAGCAAAATCCATCACTTGCGTCACCTTGGTTTCGGCAACTTCAAAAGTATAAACCCCGCACACACCAACCCCATTGCGGTGAACATGCATCATGATGCTTTGGGCTTCATCTCCGGTTTTGTTGAAAAACAATTGCAGCACCACCACCACAAATTCTTGTGTGGTGAAATCATCATTCAACAACAGAACCTTATACATGGAAGGTTTTTGTGTTTTCGGTCTGGTTTTTGTCAGAACGCCAGTGTCGGAATCGTCTGATCTTCGTATTGGTGTTTTAGCCATTGGCTCAATATAAGCGATTTGAATAAAATGTGGAGGGCTATGATTGAATTTTCCAAGCTAACTCGCCCCACAGGAGAGTAAAATCACAGAATGCAACTCATTAAACTTTTATTCCTTTTCTTAAATCGAAATTAACAGAGCCCGCCCTAAATTTGGGGACGGGGATGAGTACACGGTGAGGATATGTTTCCTGCCGATGAGGGCAGGAACTGGTCACATGACCGATGTTGAGTTGCGTAAAGTAGGCCGTTGGTTGACCGAGGGCGGAAAATTATTCATCGGCACTGATGAACAAGGTTCCCAAAAAATCAAAGTGGTTCATGGCCCACTCGGCATGTTTGTGCATCGCTATGAGATCAATGAAACCCAGCTGCATGATCTCAAAAACATGATCCTAAAAAGCATGACCACTCAAGCTGCATAAATTACCACATTCCTTGTGGATATCCTTAAACTGCTGACATGTGACAGCCGTAAGTGCTGGCAAGGTGCAAGGCTAAACTTGCCTTTGTTCTCTCTTTGATCTAGTGGTTTGCAATGTTATTAAAACGAGTCATCTCTGTCCAAGGTGCGCGCGAGCATAACCTTAAAAACATCTCCGTCGAATTGCCGCGTGATAGCTTGATTGTTTTCACAGGGCTTTCCGGCTCTGGCAAATCATCGCTGGCCTTTGATACGATCTACGCTGAAGGCCAACGCCGCTATGTGGAATCACTCTCGGCTTATGCGCGGCAATTTCTTGAAATGCAGCAGAAGCCAGATGTCGATCAGATTGATGGGCTTTCACCCGCTATTTCAATCGAACAAAAAACCACCAGCAAAAATCCGCGCTCCACCGTTGGCACAGTGACCGAGATTTATGATTATCTGCGGCTGCTCTTTGCCCGCGTTGGCATTCCTTATTCGCCAGCCACAGGCCTGCCGATTGAGGCGCAGTCGGTTACGCAGATGGTGGACCGCACTTTGGCCTTGCCCGAAGGCACGCGTTTATATTTGCTCGCTCCAGTCGTGCGCGGCCGCAAAGGTGAATATAAAAAAGAATTTGCCGATTATCAAAAGAAGGGCTTCCAGCGCGTTAAAGTGGATGGTGCGTTTTATGAAATTGACGCTGTTCCAGTTCTCGATAAAAAATTCAAGCACGATATTGATGTGGTGGTGGACCGCCTTGTGATCGGCCCTGATTTATCAACACGTCTCGCCGACTCATTTGAAACAGCATTGAAGCTGGCCGATGGTTTGGCCATTGCCGAATTTGCCGATAAGCCCCTACCGCCATCGCAAACCAAAGAAGACAGCGCCAACAAAAGCGCCAATGAAACCCATGAGCGGGTGATTTTTTCGCAGCGCTTCGCTTGCCCTGTTTCAGGCTTCACCATTGACGAAATTGAGCCACGCATTTTCTCGTTCAACAATCCCTTCGGTGCCTGCCCTGCCTGCGATGGGCTTGGCACGGAATTGGAATTTGAGCCAGACATGGTGGTGCCGGATCAAAACTTGTCCTTGCGTGAAGGAGCAATTGCCCCTTGGGCAAAAACAGGGGCCACCTCACCTTATTACACGCAAACATTAGAAGCTCTCGCCAAGCACTATAAATTCTCCATGACAACGCCGTGGAAAACTTTATCGAAGCAAGCCCGCGAAGTGGTTTTGAACGGCACCGGCGAAGAAGAAGTAACCATCACTTATGATGATGGCTTGCGCTCTTACAAAACCAAGAAGGCCTTTGAAGGTGTGATCGGCAACATTGAGCGGCGCTGGCGCGAAACCGATTCGGAATGGATGCGCGAAGAGCTGGCGCAATATCAATCCGACCATGAATGTTCGGTGTGCAAAGGCTTCCGCCTGAAGCCACAAACTTTGGCGATCAAAATTGCTGGCCTGCACATTGCCCAAGTATCAGAATTTTCCATCCGCAATGCCGATCAGTGGTTCGGTGTACTTGCAAGCAAACTCACACCGAAGCAAAATGAAATCGCCACGCGCATTCTGAAAGAAATCCGCGACCGTCTAAAATTCCTCGTTGATGTGGGCCTCGAATATCTCTCACTCAGCCGCGTGTCCGGCACCTTGTCGGGTGGAGAAAGCCAGCGCATCCGCCTAGCTTCACAAATTGGCAGTGGCCTCACCGGTGTTCTTTATGTTTTAGATGAACCTTCGATTGGTTTGCACCAGCGTGATAATGAACGCCTGCTCAAAACCCTCATTCACTTGCGTGATATTGGCAACACCGTGATCGTGGTCGAGCATGATGAGGATGCCATTCGCT
>JAYUPT010000111.1:0-3966 GCA_043759965.1 Aestuariivirga sp.
CCACGGATGAATGTGGCCGGGGGCCGCAACAAGACCAACAATGGCCGTGAACACCACCAGCGACATAACGCGCGGTTTGAGCAACGCAAAATAATCAGATGCTGTGCCCTGCCCGCCTTGCGGGAGAGTGACATCTGAAAATTCGGCGTTCTCGATGGTCATTATCTTACTTAATAATTGGCAAGGTGTTGAACTGATGGAATGGCGGTGGTGATGGCAAAGTCCATTCCAAAGTTGTTGCACCCACACCCCATGGGTTTGCTGGCGCTTTCACCTTCTTGGCATAGGCGGAGAATAAGCCAACTAAGAACACAAGCACACCAAATGCTGAAATATAAGAACCAATCGACGAAACATAGTTCCAATCGGCATAGGCCGCTGGATAGTCAATGTAACGGCGTGGCATGCCAGCTAGCCCCAGGAAATGTTGTGGGAAGAACAGAATGTTAACGCCCACGAAAGTGATCCAGAAATGCAATTTGGCAATGGTTTCGTTATACATATAGCCAGTGATCTTGGGGAACCAATAATACCAGCCACCAAAGATTGCGAATACGGCACCAAGCGACAGCACATAATGGAAATGTGCCACCACATAATAAGTGTCTTGCAAACTGCGATCAACACCAGCGTTGGCTAGAACCACACCTGTTACACCACCAACGGTGAACAAGAAAATGAAGCCGATGGCCCACAACATTGGCGCTTTGAATTCAATTGAGCCGCCCCACATTGTTGCAATCCATGAGAAGATTTTAACGCCGGTTGGAACAGCGATGATCATGGTGGCAGCCAAGAAGTAAGCTTGTGTATCGGCATCAAGGCCCACGGTGTACATGTGGTGCGCCCACACCACAAAGCCCACCACGCCAATGGCCACCATGGCATAAGCCATGCCCAAATAACCAAACACTGGTTTTTTGGAGAAGGTGGAAATGATGTGGCTGATGATGCCGAAGCCCGGCAAAATCAAAATATAAACTTCAGGGTGGCCAAAGAACCAAAAGAGATGTTGGAACAACACCGGGTCGCCGCCTTTTGAAGCTTCGAAGAATGACGTGCCGAAGTTGCGGTCGGTCAATAACATGGTAATGCCACCAGCAAGAACTGGAAGCGACAGCAACAGCAAAAACACTGTGACCAAAACAGACCACACAAACAAAGGCATTTTATGCAAGGTCATGCCGGGAGCACGCATGTTAAAAATTGTGGTGATGAAATTGATGGCACCAAGAATTGAAGATGCACCTGCAATGTGCAACGAGAGAATTGCGAAATCCATGGCGGGGCCAGGTTGGCCTGTTGTTGAAAGGGGTGGATAAATCGTCCAGCCGCCGCCCACGCCATGCATCCCTGATGGACCTTCAACGAACATGGAAATCATCAGCAGTGCGAAGGCAGGTAACAGCAACCAGAACGAAATGTTATTCATGCGCGGGAAGGCCATATCAGGTGCGCCAATCATCAATGGCACAAACCAATTGCCGAAACCGCCAATCATTGCGGGCATGACCATGAAGAAGATCATGATGAGGCCATGGGCGGTTACAAACGCATTATACATCTGTTTGCCGTTGTCTAAAGCAGCATCAGCTGAAACGCCGTAAACCATTTGGGCAAGGCCACCGAAATACTGAATGCCGGGGGCCGCCAATTCCATCCGCATCATTACGGAAAGAAGCCCACCAATCACGCCAGCCATAATTGCAAACCACAAATACATGGTGCCAATATCTTTATGGTTGGTGGAATAAACGTAACGGCGCCAGCCTGAAGGATCGGCGTGATGGTCGTCATGGATAGCGTGAGCAGTTGCCATTTTCAATTTGCCTCTTGGGTCTAATTAGTTTTGTGCGAGCTTGGTTTTAGACCAAGCGTCAAATTCATCTTGTGAAACCACATGCACTTCAATTGGCATATAGGCATGGTCTTTGCCACAAAGCTCAGAGCATTGGCCATAATATATGCCTTCCTTGGTAGCCTTGAACCAGTCTTCATTCAGGCGGCCGGGGATAGCGTCAATCTTCACGCCGAATGAAGGAATGGTCCACGCGTGGATAATGCCGTCTGGATCAGATGTTACAATCAGCTTCACGGTTTTGTTAACCGGAACAATCACCGGAACGTCCGTTGCCAACAGATAAGGCTTGCCAGTTTTTTCTGCATCAGCTTGTGGCAACAGATAGGAGGTGAACGAAACCTTTGCCGTTTTATCATCGTTCAATCCGAGGTCTGGATATTCATATGTCCAGTTCCAGCTTGGATTGCCGGTCACTTTGATGGTCATGTCTGGGGTTGGAATATCGCGTTGCAGGTAAAGCAAGCGAATGGATGGAATGGCAATGGCTACCAAAATCAAAACTGGAATAATGGTCCAAGCCACTTCGAGGCCCGCATGGTGCGTGGTTTTGGACGGCACGGGATTTGCCTTAGCGTTAAATTTCACCATCACGATGACGAGCAAAGCGAGAACAAATAACGTAATCGCTGATATCACCCAGACCAAAATATTGTGAAACCAGTTAATATATTCGGCAACGGGGGTTACAGGGTCTTGAAGACCTAATTGCCAATCAACTGATTTGCCAGCTTCAGCAAAGGCACTGAGTGGTGAAGCAGCCAAAAGTGCTACAGCTATTAGACCCAAAACCCGCTTGGAACTCATTGTCATTGCCTCATATATCCTCAATTTGCGCATGCTTTGCGCAAGCCACGCCATCCCTGTCACGGGACTCAATTCTAGGCCGTTTGTTCACCACATAATACGGGTGGCCGCAACAGAAGTGGGCGCGGCAAAACGTCATTGGAGAATGGCTTATAGGTAGGACCGGAATTCTGCCTCATTTGCAATGGAGACGGAGACTGAGATGCGCTCTTGACTCTAACTGAAAATGCGGTTGTTTTCGGATATATTGAGGGCTAAGAGCCGATAAAACGTGGATGAAGGAAAAGCGAATCGTGAAAATTCGTACTATTTGCCAATTTGCATTGGCTGCTTGTGTTACTGTGGGTTTAGCTGGTGCTGCATTCGCGCAGGACACAAAGACTGACGTGACGAAGTTGCCACCCAAAGGTTTAGGCCCGCGCAAAAATGCGCCGCAAGCTGCTGGAGCTGGCGCAGCTCCACCTGTTGAAACTGTTGCGACCCACGGCAAGTGGCTGGTGCAATGCACGGAAATTCCAGCACAAGGCAAACAACCAGCACAAAAATCTTGTGGCATGATTACTGTTGCCGCAAACGAGAAGAACCCGAATATCGGCATTCAATTGATTATCAACAAAATTAAACAAGGTGACAAATCGCAAACTTTAATGCGCGCCATGGTTCCGCTTGGAGTTTATTTGCCAACAGGTATCGCTATGGAAATTGACGGCACCGCTTTGGATGGCCGCATGAATTTCACCCGTTGCATTGGTCGGGCTTGCGAAGGTTTTGGTGAGGCATCTGAAGCCACGCTAAAGAAATTCATGAAGGGCCAAGCCGTAACGTTTTATGTTTATGATCGCCCCGGCAATGGCTTCCCGATTAAAGTTCCGTTAGCCGGATTTGCTGCTGGAATTGCTGATTTGACCAAACTTGTTGCCGCAAAATAATTATCACTTCGCACTGGCAGGTGGGTTTACCATTGCCTATGTTAAGGCATGACACACATAAATACATCTGATCTTGATAAATTGGGCGGCCCTTCGGCGCTGCGCGTGATTGCAGATACTTTGGCCAATGCTGATGATGGCGAGCTTTTTATTGAGCGCCGCCAAACTGAGAGCTTTGTTTATGATGATGGGCGCTTGCGCTCAGCCAGTTTTGACGAGTCTGAAGGCTTTGGCCTTCGTGCAGTCTCTGGCGAAACAGCAGCCTATGCCCATTCATCTGATCTCAGTTTAGAAGCGCTGAAGCGTTCGGCATTAACCAGCGCTTCAATTTTAAACTCTGGCCGCTCAGCGCAGGTTGATGTGTCACCAGCT
>JAYUPT010000112.1:0-10561 GCA_043759965.1 Aestuariivirga sp.
GGTGCAGAAAAAACTCTGGTGCAAAAATCAGGTTATTTTGCAAGATCATCCAAAGCCAATAAAGAAGATTTGGCTTTGATTAAACTGATGGTGAAAGAAGCTGTGAAGAATGCGCTTAAAGGTGTGAGCGGAGTTATCGGCCATGATGAAGGCAAAAAGAACGCACTCCGCGCCATCGAATTCCCGCGCATCAAAGGCGGCAAGGAATTTGATGTGCAAGCCAAATGGTTCGGCGCATTGCTGAAAGACATTGGTCAACCCAAGGGCAAGAAGGTTGACGTGACCCATTGATCAAAAAATCGCAAAGCTCTTATCGTTTAGATATCCAAGGCCTGCGGGCCTTGGCCGTGCTTGCGGTTATAATAAATCATTTTAGCAAAACACTTCTACCAAATGGCTTTCTTGGCGTTGATATTTTTTTCGTCATTTCAGGATTTGTGATCACTTCACTGCTGAGTGAAACAGCAGAAACACCCTTCCGAAACTTCATCACAATTTTTTATGAAAGGCGCATCAAGCGCCTTTTTCCTTCTTTAATCTTGTGTGTGGTGCTCACGGCTCTAGTCAGCATGTTGTTTATTGCGCCATGGCAAAACCTCTATTACGGCCCAGCCTGGCACACAGGTTTTGCAAGCCTTGCCGGCCTTTCCAATATGTATTTGCTGTCGCTTTCAGTTGATTATTTTGGTGGCTCTGCCGAGCTTAATCCCTTCACACAAACTTGGTCACTGGGTGTGGAGGAGCAATTTTATCTGCTCTACCCAATTTTGTTTTGGAGCGTGAACCGTTACTTTACCAAAGGCATGTTGCTGTCGGTCATGGCAGTTCTCAGTGCGGCCTCGCTGGTTCTGTATTGGTGGGTTGATCGCAGCAATCCATCAGCCGCATTTTATCTTATGCCCACACGGTTTTGGCAATTGGGCCTAGGCTGTATTGCGTTTCTTGTTTCAAACCGAATTCCGGCGCTAAAAACACCGGGTATATTTCTAATCGCAATTTGCGGAACCCTAATCTTTTTAGGGTCATGGCCTTTGCTCGCTACCCTGTTGGTGGCATTTCTAACCGTTGGCCTTTTGGTGTCGCCTGCACAGCAGTCACTCAGTTATAAAATATTATCGAGCAAACCCGCCATCTACATTGGCGCAATTTCTTACCCCCTATATTTGTGGCATTGGAGCGTGTTGTCACTCAGTCGTTGGACCATTGGCGTTGATATGTGGACAGCACCAGCCCAACTGGCTCTCATTTTTATATTGGCGGCGGCAACTCACAAATGGTTGGAAACGCCGTTGAAGAAATCATCATGGGCAGCTTCAAAAGGTGCCACAACTCTTGTTGGTTTAGCCGCATTGGGCTTGGCCACAGGTTTGGTGTTTTTGCTTGGCTCCCCACTTAAAGGCGCACTCTATTCGGGGACCCGCATCGCCGCACAAGAAACTTTGCCGCTCAGCCTAGAACTATCCAATGCGACTGAAACAGCACGCATGGCTTTTCAGAAATGCAATCTCACCCCTGATGATTTAACCGGCGCTGATTATCATGCCCGCCCCAAAGCAGATGAAGCATTTTATCGGTTATGCCTCGCTAGCCAAAAACCAAAAATCATTTTAACTGGCGATAGTTTTTCAACAGTCATAGCACCTCATATAGCAATGATCGCTGCCCGCATGGGTTATGACTATCGAACTGTGATGGGTTATGGCTGTCCATTTCCGTTTAAACTGCACGGGCCATTTGCTGCAAAAACAAACTGCAACATCGATATTGATTTTATGCGACAGCAGATTATCGCAAATGTAAATAGCGGCGATATTGTCGTGCTTCGCCTCTCTCTGGTTAAGCCTCAATATGTGATGATCTATCCAAAGGTTTTAGTCCTTCAGCTTGAGAAAGTCTTGAATATATATGATGAAGCCTTGGAACACTTTCGTATCGATGTGGAGGCGCGGGGTGGCAACTTGATACTGATCGGTTCAAATCTTACCCAAGAATTTTCGCCAAGCTGTTTAAATCATCAATGGTTCAACACCCGCCTCACCAAAATCTGTGATCAAGGTATTCACTTTAACTCATCAGTCGAAAACCAATTTTCAGTTTTATTTGATCGACATTTCACGGAGTTATTTAACGAATTGAATTTTTTCAGTGTGCAGGACCGCATGTGTGATAAGAAAACTCAAACCTGCAAAACCAGTGAGCAAGGCACTTATTTATATGGCGATGATTCACACCTCAACCAAGCAGGCGTAGATCTACTCGCCACAGATTTAGAAATCGCATTGCGAAAATTTGTTCACTAAGTATTTGCCAACCGCACCACCACCACCATTCCACCAACGGCGCAATAATGCTAAGCTTGCGTAGCAACCGAAAAGGGCATCGCCGCGCGTGCAGATTCTCAACTCCCAACAGATGTATCAGGCAGACCAGCTCTGTGGCGTTGATGAAGCAACATTGATAGAAAACGCTGGCCGTGCCGTGGCGGAAGAAATTGTCCGTCGCTATGGTGCGCGTAAAACGGTAGTGCTCTGCGGCCCCGGCAACAATGGCAAGGACGGTGCGGTGGCAGCGCGGTATTTGAAAGCCTGGGGCTGGCCTGTCGAAATTTCAGATGATGTGAGTGGCGCTGAATTTATTATTGATGCACTTTATGGTGCAGGTCTCAACCGCGATTTTCCACAAACCCTTGCGGATAAAATTAACAATGCTGGCGTTCCGGTGATTTCAATCGATGTGCCTTCAGGCTTGGATGGCAATACGGCTGAACCACGTGGCGCTTGTGTGAAAGCCGATCTAACCATAACCTTCTTTCGAAAGAAGCCCGCCCATGTTTTGCAGTCGGGTAGAGCGCTTTGTGGAGAGGTTGTGGTTTTAGATATTGGTATTTCTGGTTCAGTTTTAAAAATCATTGCGCCTGAGCTTTGGGAAAATTCAAAACTGCATTTGCCAGATTTCCAAACTGCGGGCCATAAATTCAATCGCGGTCATGCCGTGGTTATTTCTGGCGGCAAGTTTAACACCGGGGCCTCGCGCCTCACCGCTAGGGCTGCCTTGCAAGTGGGGGCAGGGCTGGTGACGCTGGCGGGAGAGGTTGAAGCACTCGCCGTTCATGCCAATCATCTAACGGCGGTGATGCTGGCAGACTTCAAGATTTTAGATGATTCACGCATCACCGCTATTTGCATTGGCCCTGCAGCTGGCGTGAATGTTCAAACTCACGACCTTGTTAAAACCATTCTTGAAACTCATGCCCATGTTGTGCTCGATGCAGATGCACTCACATCTTGCGCGAGCGAACCGCAAGAACTGTTTGATTGGATTCAGAAAAACCCTTCGCGCGGCGTGATTATGACTCCCCATGAAGGCGAATTTATGCGGCTTTTTAGAAAGATTGAAGGCTCCAAAATTGAACGCGCCAGAAAAGCAGCCCATTTATCTGGCGCCATCATCATCCTCAAAGGCTCTGATACCGTGATAGCCCACCCCGATGGTCGAGCCTATGTGAACACCAATGCACCACCTTCATTAGCCACCGCAGGCTCTGGCGATGTATTGGCCGGCATTCTCACAGGTCTGCTCGCTCAGAGCATGGAACCCTATGCCGCCGCTTGCGCGGCTGTGTGGCTGCATGGTGATGCGGCAAATGCCTTTGGCCAGAGCCATTTTAACGCTGAGGATTTGATCCAGAAAATCAGATGAATTCTTCCCTTCCCAATCATAAAACCCTCTGCTAAAGCACCGCCACTGAAATGCCCCGGGGCCTTTGGCTAGATCTTTGCGGGCGTGGTGAAATTGGCAGACACGCAAGATTTAGGTTCTTGTGAGGAAACTCGTGGGGGTTCAAGTCCCTCCGCCCGCACCATGCCCTTGGAGGTGAACCTTCCCGGAATGGCCCCAACTGAAAGCAGAGACGAGACATTATGCAAGTTACAGAAACACTCAATTCCGGCCTGAAGCGCGAATTTAAAGTGGTGGTCAACGCCGCCGAACTTTCCAAGGAAATGGATGCCAAGTTGAAAGACATGGCAGGCAAAGCCCAAATTAAAGGCTTCCGCCCTGGCAAAGTTCCAGTGGCGCATTTGAAGAACATGTATGGCAAATCTTTGATGGCCGAAGTGATTCAAAGCACTGTTGATGCCCAATCAAAGCAAGTGTTTGCTGATCGTAATTTGAAGCCAGCTTACCAACCAGAAGTGAAGCTTCCAGAAGACGAAGCTGAAGTGAACGCCGTGATGGATGGCAAGCAAGACCTTGCATTCTCGCTGGCTGTGGAAGTGATTCCAGAATTTGAAGTGAAAGATTTCACTGGCATTGAATTGCACAAGCACATTGTTTCCGCATCTGATGAACAAATGGCGGAATCATTGAAACGCCTTGCCGAACAATATAAATCATTCGAAGCCAAGAAAGACGGTGCCAAAGCCACAACTGGCGACAAAGTGAATATCAACTTTGTAGGCTCGATTGATGGCGTTGAATTTGCTGGCGGCAAGGGCGACGACATTCCTTTGGAAATCGGCTCCAACCAATTCATTCCCGGTTTTGAAGAACAATTGATCGGTGCCAAGGTTGGCGATGATCGCACTGTAAATGTAACTTTCCCTGAAAATTATGGCGCCAAGGAGCTGGCCGGCAAAGCCGCCGTGTTCGCTGTGAAAGTCAATGGCATTGAAGCCGCCGCCGAAGGCAAGATCGACGAAGATTTCGCCAAGCGTTTGGGCTTTGAAGATTTGGCCAAGTTGAAGGACATGGTGAAAGCTGGCTTGGAACGTGAATTTGCTCAAATGACCAACATGAAGTTGAAGCGCGACGTGTTGGACGCCATGGACAAGCAATACACATTTGAATTGCCACAGCGTTTGGTGGAAGCCGAGTTCAATAACATTTGGGCAGCGCTCAACGGCGAAATGCAAAAAGCGGCTAAATCTTTTGAAGATGAAGGCACCACCGAAGAAGCAGCCCGCATCGAATACCGTGCCATCTCTGAACGCCGCGTGCGTTTGGGCTTGGTCCTCGGCACCATTGGTGAAAAGGAAGGTGTGGCAGTTACCGATCAAGAATTGCAACAAGCTTTAATTGGCCGCGCTCGCCAATTTCCTGGTCAAGAAAAGCAGGTCTTCGATTATTACCGCAAGAACGGCAACGCATTGATGGAATTGCGTGGCCCGATTTTTGAACAAAAAGTTGTGGACGTTATCGTCGGCAAAGCCAAGGTGAGCGACAAGTCAGTTACCCGCGATGAATTGAAGGCGCTGGTTGAAGACGAGGAAGAAGTTGTGGCTGCGGTTTAAGTTTTTCATGTAAGTAAAAAGGGCAGCTTTGACTGCCCTTTTTTATTGAGCAACTTAGCGTTGACAATTCTTAAAACCATGACATTCTCATTTCAGATGAGGGACGCAATTCATGAAGTTTTCTAGAATAATTTTGGCAGCAAGCTTGTCATTGGCACTGTGTGCATCACAATCTTTTGCGGCAGCAAAAAAAGCTCCGCCAAAAGGCGCAGAGCGCAAAAAACAATTTGATCGCGTTTTAAAAGAATGTCGCAAATCAAAAGGTGGCGGTTATCAGGTCTATGTCGAATGGGGCAGCCATTACGGTAAAACCGGTTGGTGGTGCGTCTATCGCGGGTGAGAGATTACTATTTTTATTCAATCTTAATATCCAAACCCAAATCCAGCACTGGCGCTGAATGCGTCAACGCCCCGCTGGAAATTATATCAACGCCCGTTTCGGCAATCGCCTTCACGGTCGAAAGGTTCACATTGCCCGAAGCCTCACACTTCATTTTCCCGCCCACCATGTGAACAGCTTCGCGCAGCTGATCCAAACTCATATTATCCAGCAACACCACATCCGCACCTTCAGCGATCACCTCGACAAGCTGCTGCAAATTATCGACTTCAATTTCAATCTTCACCAGATGCCCAACACTGGCTTTGGCGGCGCGCAAGGCGGCAGCCACACCTCCGGCCACTGCAATGTGATTGTCTTTAATCAACACGGCATCATCCAAGCCAAAGCGGTGGTTCATGCCGCCGCCGCAGCGCACCGCATATTTTTCAAAGGCGCGAAGGCCCGGCGTGGTTTTGCGCGTATCGGTGATTTTGGCTTTGGTATGAGAAATTTCGGCCGCGAATTTTGCGGTGAGCGAGGCAATGCCAGAAAGCCGACCGAGATAATTTAGCGCCACCCGTTCAGCCGATAACAAAGCGCGAGCCGGCCCAGAAACGCGAGCGACTTCCGTGCCCGCTGAAATATGGCCACCATCATCCACCAGAATTTCAAATTTCAAATTCGCGTCCATCATTCGGAACGCTGCCTGCGCAAATGCGATGCCAGCAATCACCCCCACTTGCCGTGAAGCGATCACGGCTGTGGCCATGGCGCTGGCCGGAATGGTGGCTAGGCTGGTAATGTCTCCAGCGCGGCCCAAATCTTCATTAAGAGCTGCACGCACCGCATCTTCGATGAGCAGGGGGTTAATCATGTGGCATCCTCAGCAATTTTATGGGCCTCAGCCAATGTGAAATGCGAACGCTTCGCAAGCGCCGGAATTGGCAAAGGATAATCGGTGCGGAAATGCCCACCCCGACTTTCATGCCGCACCAAAGCCGCAGCAGCAATCATAAGGCAAGACGTGGCCATATTTTTTAGGCTTAAAGTTTTGGCGTGTTTTTGAATGTGAGCAATTTTCTTGAGCGATGAAACGAGGCCAGCATGATTACGCATCACCCCCACATGCTGCGCCATGGCATGACGAAGCTCGGCCTCTAAACCTTCAACTTCCTCATTCGGTTCTGCATCCCGAATTAGTTTGCCGGGCCGGACTTGGGCAAACTCCAACGCGCCAATATCCTCAGCAATGCGCGCCGCAAACACCACAGCTTCCAACAATGAATTTGATGCCAAGCGATTTGCCCCATGAACACCAGTTGAAGCCACTTCACCCGCCGCCCACAGGCCAGGCAATGACGTGCGCCCGTTCGCATCAGTTGCAATTCCACCCATGTGATAATGCTCGGCTGGAATGATGGGGATGATATCCGTTGCCGGATCAATCCCAGCACTTTTGCAGATAGCATAAACAATGGGGAATTTATCGCAGAACGCAGCACCAATTGCCATTCGGCAATCAAGAAACGCTTTGCGCCCTGCTTGAATTTCCGTGAAAACAGCACGCGCCACAATATCGCGCGGAGCCAATTCTGCATCAACGTGTGTATCAAGCATAAAGCGCTTGCCTGCACCATTAAGCAACGTTGCACCATCGCCACGCAAAGCCTCTGTAGCCAGTGGAGCAGGGTCACGTCCCACGTCAATTGCCGTCGGGTGAAACTGCACAAACTCGGCGTCAGCAATCACCGCACCTGCACGCGCAGCGATAGCAAGCCCAATGCCGCGCGATTCAATTGGATTGGTGGTCACTTCATAGAGATGCCCAATGCCGCCTGTGGCCAACACAATGGCGCTGGCAGAAAAAGTGATGAGTGCCCCTTCTTTATTTTCAACGAGAATGCCGGTGACACGACCATCCACACACACAAGCTTTTGTGCGGTGAGGCCGGAAATCACTTCAATTGACGGTGCCTCAGTCACGGCGATGTGCAACGCTTCCATAATGGCTTTGCCAGCAGTGTCACCCTTCACGCGCACAATGCGGCGTTCGGAATGCGCGGCCTCCCGTGATTGCACAAGCTTGCCTTCAAGGTCACGATCAAACGGCACGCCATAAGAGAGGAGATCATAGATCCGCGCGCGGGCTTCTTGCGCCATGGATAAAACTTGCACCTCATCAACAATGCCAGCGCCGGCCACCATAGTATCATGCGTATGTTTTTCGGGTGTATCACCATCTGATAAGGCTGCCGCAATGCCGCCCTGCGCCCACACCGATGATGCGCCCGTGCCGATGGGTGCTGTTGATAAAATGGTGACAGGATGCGGCGCAAGCTTGAGCGCACAGAACAAACCAGCGAGGCCACCACCAACAATTAGAATTGGCGCAGTCACTATTTCAAATCAATCATGCGCTGCACAGAAGCCCGCGCACGAACTGCAAGAGCTGGATCAATTTTAACTTCCTCAGTAAGGTTCTGCAAGGAATTCAAAATCGCAGGCAGCGTGATGCGGCGCATATGCGGGCAAAAGTTGCACGGGCGAATGAAATCCACATCAGGTGTTTCCGCCGCCACATTGTCGCTCATGGTGCATTCAGTCACCATCAACACTTGCTTTGGTTTGCGGTCCTTAACATATTTAATCATAGCTGCGGTGGAACCCGAAAAATCACATTCGGCAATAACTTCAGGGGGGCATTCGGGGTGGCCGATAATTTCAAGGCCCGGATGGGCGGCGCGATATTCACGAATTTCTGCGGCCGTAAAACGCTCATGCACTTCGCAAGCACCAGCCCAGGAAATGATTTTCACATTTGTTTGCGCCGCAACATTGGCCGCCAAATATTGATCTGGCAGAAAAATCACCAGAGGCACACCGAGACTTTCCACTACTTGCACTGCATTAGACGAAGTGCAGCAAATATCAACTTCGGCCTTCACATCAGCCGACGTGTTCACATAGGCCACGACTGGAACACCGGGATGCTTCAACCGCAGCGCCCGCACATCAGCGCCAGTGATTGATTCAGCCAGTGAACAGCCCGCACGCGAATCTGGAATCAAAACCATTTTATCTGGGCAGAGCAGTTTCGAAGTCTCCGCCATAAAATGCACACCACCCTGAACAATAATATCAGCCGTGGTCAATGCCGCTTGCTTGGCGAGATAAAGACTGTCGCCCACCACATCACCAACACCGTGATAAATCTCTGGCACCTGATAATTATGCGCTAGAATAACCGCGTTGCGTTCACGCTTCAGGCGGTTGATGGCATGAATATAAGGCGCATGAACCATCCATTCAGCCTCCGGCACCACGCGCTTCATGCGCTCGTAAATATGGGCGGTTTCTTTACCAATAGCAGGTGACCATTTGAGATCTGATATGTTTGAACTGATGTGCATTGGCGAAAAATCCCTCGAACTAAAATATACGACAATCTGCAATAGTTTTAGCGTTTAACTCGAAACAGCTTTGTGTAAAATAGAGCCAATCAAAGTTTGATAGGGCATCCCCTCGCGCATAGCCTTGGCTTTCAATCGGGCCAAATCGGATTTAGGCAGCCGCAGAGAAATTTTGGTGCGTTCTTCTTTGATGGTTGCGCGTGCGATAACTTGGTGTTCGGCTTTCATTTTTGCTGTCAGCACACTGACTGGCACAAAATCTTCGCGCTCAATTGCTTCATAAATTTCGCGTTCCTCGTCATCAAGAAAATCTATGATGATGGGTGGAAGATCCAAATCTTCGACTTTGAGCATGGTATTAATCCAGAAAAATTCTATTTTAGTGAAAATGGTTCAAAAACTCAAACATCAATCAACGCTAACACGGTCGCTATCATTTACACATCATTTTGAGCGCTATTGGAAAGTTAAAACAGACGCGATTTTCACCACTTAACCCGTCACCCCTGCGAAAGCAGGGGCCCAGCTTTACGCGGTATTCTCAGTTGCCTAAGCTGGGTCCCTGCATTCGTAGGGATGACGAAGTTGTGTATTTGGACAAATCCCGCAAATCCGGCCCCTTCCACTTAACCTTTTCACTCCCTATCTATGCTATCTGATGTGACAGTGATTCATTCGAACCGAGGTTAATATGCGCGATCCATTTAATTATGCTCCTGAAGCGGCTTTTTGGCCTTCCGTTATTCAACAAGAATCGCGTGGAGAGCGCGTTTATGATTTGCCGTCGCGCCTTCTGCGCGAACGCATTATTTTCATCACCGGGCCAATTGATGATCAGGTGGCAGCATCCGTGTGCATGCAGCTTTTGTTCCTGGAAGCTGAAAACCCCAAGAAAGAAATCGCCATGTATATCAACTCGCCAGGCGGTGTGGTGAGTTCTGGTCTTTCGATTTATGACACGATGCAGTTCATCCGCCCACAAATCTCCACCATGGTGATGGGGCAGGCGGCCTCTATGGGTTCGTTGCTGCTCTGCGCTGGCGCTAAGGGTCAACGCTTTGCTTTGCCACATTCTTCAGTGATGGTGCATCAGCCTTCGGGTGGCTATTCTGGTCAGGTGACCGACATTATGATCCACGCCAAGAACGTGGAAGCCCTCAAGCGCCGCCTCAATGAAATCTATGTAAAACACACAGGGCGCTCGATTGAAGAAGTGGAAACGGCCTTGGAACGCGATAATTTCCTCACAGCCGAAGAAGCCGTAAAATTTGGCTTGATCGATAAAGTTTTAGATAAACGCCCAGAACTGAGCGATTCCAAATAGTTAACTCAGCTGCCGTAGAAATTGGTTAAGCTTAAAGCCAATTTTTCGGCAAGGAATGTTTAACATTATCGAGCGCAAGCTGGATTTGAGTCGCAAGGGTAGGCTAAGGTTTGCCCTGATTTGTAGTTATTGAGTCCGTAGAGGATAGGAGAGGCCATGAGCAAGACCGCACCAACTGACAGCAAGAACACGCTGTATTGCTCCTTCTGTGGCA
>JAYUPT010000113.1:0-3948 GCA_043759965.1 Aestuariivirga sp.
GAGCGTGATTTTTCTGAGAGCCTGTTGGTGCGGGCCACCGTTAAGGCTGCATCAAACGGACTTCTAGTTTTCTCATCTAAAAGTGAATGGGTGGGTAAACCCGTGCGGGTGGGTGAAAAAATTATGGAAGTGGCGGACCCGGCCAAAATTGAATATCGCTTAGACCTTGCTGTGCATGATTCAATTTCGTTGCAATCTGGTGGGAAAGTTAAGTTGTTTCTGGATGCTGATCCTTTAAATCCACGTTACGGGTCCATCACCGAGATGAGTTATCATGCCACTGAAAAAGCAGGCGGCGCTTTGGCTTATGGCATTCGTGTGGCACCATTGGGCCAGAAAACTTTGGTGCGGATTGGTTTGCGCGGCACGGCGCAATTGAGTGGAGACACGGTGAGCCTTGGCTTCTATTTATTGCGGCGGCCAATTGCAGCGCTGCGACAATATTTCGGCTATTGAGCCATGCAGCCCGCGCAAGAGTTTGATGGCGATACCCCACTGCCACCGCTGCGTGCTGATATAACCGTAAGCAAAGCTGGCTATGATGCCACGGGTGCATCTGGTGTTATTGTTTATGATCCATTACGGCACAGATTTTTTCGGGTGCCACAAGATGCAGCACGCATGTTGCTCCACTGGCCATTGGGCAAAGCAGGAGCAGTTGCTGCTGCTGCGGGTGTTTCACTTGATGACGTTCAAGAGTTCATTGGTTTTCTTGGAATGTCACGGTTGACCAAATCGGTGGCGGGAGGGGTTGCCGCACTTCAATCTGAATATCAACATGGCGAAAAATCTATCACTGAGCAGGCCTTGCATAATTATCTGTTTTTCAGATTGCCGCTTTTTAACCCAACACGGTTTTTAGATTTTACACTGCCAGTGGCGCGGGCAGTGAGCAGCCGTGCTTGCCTAACCGTTATTATTGTTATTGGCCTCATCGGATTTTATTTTGCGGCGCGGCAGTGGGATAAATTTGTTTCCACGTTTTCTGATTTCTTTTCGCTTGAAGGACTGGCACTTTATTCCACCACCCTAATTGGCCTAAAAATTTTCCATGAGTTGGGCCATGGCTATATGGCGCGGCATTTTAAAGTGCGGGTGCCGGTTATGGGTGTGGCATTTATGGTGATGGCACCAATGCTCTATACCGAAACGAGTGATGCGTGGCGGTTGACCAGCCGAAGGCAGCGGATTTTAATTGATGCAGCGGGTGTGTTGGTTGAAATTTCAATCGCCGCCACAGCACTTTTCCTCTGGGCCATTTTGCCAGATGGTCCGTGGCGCTCGGCCTGTTATTTTATCTCGGCTACGGCATGGGTTATGAGTGTGGTGGTCAACCTCTCACCGTTCATGCGCTTTGATGGGTATCACCTTTTAGCTGATGCTTTGGGCATGTTCAATTTGGGGCCAAGGGCCTTCGCGTTGGGAACCTGGAAGCTGCGGCAGATTTTATTTGCACCAGCCGAAGCGCCACCGGAACAGTTTTCAACGCGTTTAAGGCAGGGACTTATTTTATTTGCGTGGGGCACATGGATTTATCGCCTGTTGCTCTATCTCGGCATTGCTTACACCATCTATTATATGTTTCCCAAAGCCGTGGGCATTCCGCTGGGCATTGTCGAGATTTGGTTTTTTACGGCGGCACCAATTTTCCGCGAGTTGAAGGAGTGGAAGGCTATGGGCTTCAAGGAATTGTTTTCTACGCGGCGCAGTTTTATATCCGCAGGGATGGGTGGCGCTTTGCTTCTATTCTGCGCGCTGCCGCTTAACCGCACTGTGAGCATTCCAGCAGTTTTGTTGCCAGCCCAAGAAGCGTGGGTCTATGCGCCGGAACCAGCGCAGCTTGAAAAGCTTTATGTTGTCTCTGGCCAAGAGGTGAAAGCGGGTGAAGTTCTGGCGAAGCTTTCATCGCCTGATATTTTGCAAAAGCAAAAGCTGGCGGAACTGCGCTTGGCACTGGTTGATGTCAAGCTTTCGCGCATTGCGGCAGATGCCAAAGATTTGGCGGCATCGCAAGTGATGCTGCAAGACCGCATGGCCTTGGTGGAAGAGTTGAATGGCTTGCAAAATCGCGCGGCACACTTGACTATTACCGCTGCATTCAGTGGTCGCATCAGTGATGTTGCGCAGGGGCTTTATGCTGGGGCTTGGGTGGCGCGCGACACGCTGTTGCTGCATCACTCTTCTGAATCAGGGGCTGTTGTGTCTGGGCTGGTGAGCGAACGTGAGTCGATGCGTTTGCAGTCTGGAAATTTAGCGCGCTTTGTGGCCGAAGATGGTGAAGGCCGTGGTGTGCCTGCTGTGCTTGAAGGCTTGGGCGCTCCCGGCGGCGAGGGGCTGCTGCTTACCTATCTTTCTTCGCTGCATGGTGGGGCTGTTGCTATGGCGGGTGCGCTGGGGGCATCAAAGCCGGTTCCTGTGTCGGGTGTTTTGCCGGTGCGCTTTGTAGCCGAGGGGGCTTCCCCTTCGCGGGCGGTGCGTGGCACTTTAACAGTTGCTGCGGCCCCCACGAGTTTACTGAGCCTGACCTTTGGCCGTTTGGTGACAGTGTTCCTGCGCGAGAGCGGATTTTGATCAATTTTATCTTAACCCATTGATTCCATTTGATGTGGTGGAGTTCATAAATAGCGCTTGCAATGGGAACTAAAATAGAACATACAAGAAACATGGCTGGAACATTTGTTTGGTGTTTGCATCCGGGCAGTTCAAATGGGATATAGTGGAGTGAAAAAAGTGGGACAAGCGCAGTTAAAGGTCGTCGATACTTCAATGGATAAGAACAAGGCATTGGAAGCTGCTTTAAGCCAGATTGAGCGGGCTTTTGGCAAAGGCTCCATTATGAAATTGGGCGCCAATCAAGTTGTTGAAATCGCTTCTATTTCAACAGGCTCGCTGGGCCTTGATATTGCTTTGGGCATTGGTGGTCTGCCGCGTGGCCGTGTTGTTGAAATTTATGGGCCGGAATCATCTGGCAAAACTACGTTGGCTTTGCAAACCATTGCTGAATGCCAAAAAGGCGGCGGCATTTGTGCATTTATTGATGCGGAACATGCTTTGGATGCTGGCTATGCGCGCAAGCTGGGTGTGAACATTGGGGATTTATTGATTTCACAACCTGACACTGGCGAGCAGGCGCTTGAAATTGCTGATACTTTGGTGCGCTCGGGTGCTGTTGAAATGCTGGTGATTGATTCGGTTGCAGCACTTACTCCAAAAGCTGAACTTGAAGGCGAAATGGGCGACAGTTTGCCAGGCTTACAAGCGCGTTTGATGAGCCAAGCTTTGCGCAAACTCACGGCTTCGATTTCCAAATCAAATTGCATGGTGGTGTTCATCAATCAAATTCGCATGAAGATTGGTGTGATGTTCGGAAGCCCTGAAACCACAACGGGCGGCAATGCTTTGAAGTTTTATGCTTCGGTACGTCTCGATATCCGCCGCATTGGTGCGATCAAGGACCGTGAAGAGGTGGTGGGCAACCAAACCCGCGTGAAGGTAGTTAAGAACAAAGTGGCTCCTCCATTCAAGATGGTTGAATTCGACATTATGTATGGCGAGGGCATTTCCAAGGTTGGCGAATTGGTTGATCTGGGGGTGACTGCTGGCGTGGTTGAAAAATCAGGTTCATGGTATTCCTATAATGGGGAGCGCATTGGCCAAGGCCGCGATAATGCCAAGATTTTCCTCAAAGGAAATCCGGATATGGCCAATGCTATTGAAGCGGCTATCCGCGCCAATTCCGGCTTGATTGCCGCCAAGATTACCGATGGCACTGCCAAGGATGAAGATGGTGACGAGGAGTGATCCACAAAGTTCGTCGCTCGCCGTCATTCCCGCGCAGGCGGGAATCCAACTCTAGACTGAAATTAGATTAAGTTAGATTCCCGCCTGCGCGGGAATGACGGATTTGGAATTCCATTTCAACCCCAGTTGGGTTGAACTTCCGGGTGG
>JAYUPT010000114.1:0-10509 GCA_043759965.1 Aestuariivirga sp.
GAATCGCGCAATTCAGGCATCAGTCTCATTGGCATGTTTGATGACCGCGACGATCTGCGATCGCAGCCAATTGTTAATGGGTTGCATAAGCTTGGCAACATTGATGACCTTATAGATTTTGTGAGAGCAACAAAGGTTGATACATTGATCATTACTTTGCCAGTGAATGCTGAAGATCGGTTGCTTGATATTCTTGATCGCTTGTGGGTGTTGCCCGTAGATATTCGGCTGAGTGCGAATGGGCAAAAGCTGCGCTATCGCCCGCGTGCTTATTCTTATCTTGGCAATTTGCCGTGTCTTGACGTGTTTGATCGCCCCTTGGGTGATTGGGGACCGCTGCTCAAAGCCTGTGTAGATAAATGCGTGGCACTTGCCGCTGTTATTGTTCTGTCGCCTATTATTTTATCGGTGGCTTTAGCTGTGAAGCTATCCAGCAAAGGGCCAATTATTTTTAAACAAAAGCGTTATGGCTTTAACAATGAACTGATTGAGGTTTATAAGTTCCGCTCCATGTATGTGGCACAGGCTGATGCAGATGCATCAAAGCTGGTAACCAAGGGCGATGCTCGCGTTACGAAAGTTGGCCGCTTTATAAGACGCACAAGCTTGGATGAACTTCCACAATTATTTAACGTGCTAAACGGCCAGCTTTCATTGGTTGGCCCGCGCCCACATGCCACCAAGGCCAAAGCCGGAGAGAAACTTTATGAGCATGTGGTGGATGGTTATTTTGCACGCCACAAAGTGAAGCCCGGAATTACGGGTTGGGCGCAAATCAATGGTTGGCGTGGTGAAACTGATACTAACGAGAAAATTGAAAAACGCGTGGAATATGATCTCTATTACATTGAGAACTGGTCGTTAACCTTCGATCTTTACATATTGGCAAGAACTCCATTTGCTCTTCTCAATACGGAACACGCCTACTAACCATGACTGCCATAACGCAACCAACAGGCCTTGCCAGCGCAAGCCTTTCTACTGAAACGATTGGCTTGATCGTGGTTTGGTTGATGTTTGCCAGCTCGTTTGTGGTGATCATTGAACCAGCGCCTTGCGATTTTCTGGCACTACTGGCGGTTTTGTATTGGGTGGCCACCGGCATGAAAATGCATACTGGTGTGGTTCCCCTCACAGCTATTTTGCTCAGCTATAACATGGGTGGATTTTTAAGTTTCATTCAAGTGGCTGGTGATTCTCGCGGCCTCCTATTTGTGGCAACTTCGTTTTATATGGCGATCATGGCTGTGTTTTTGGCTTGCTTTATTTCCGAAAATACTGATCGGCGCATTGCGTGGATTATGAACGGATATGTTGTTGGTGCCGTAATTGCAGCAGCAATGGGTGCAGCTGGCCGCTTGGATATTGCGGGCTTAGCTTCAGTGTTTACTCTTCATGAGCGGGCCACTGGATTGTTTAAAGACCCGAATGTGTTTTCAACTTATTTAGTGTTACCAGCCGTTATGCTCATTCAGGGGTTTATGCTTGGCAACTTAAAACACAAGTACATAAGTGCTGTAAGCTTGCTCATCATTGTCACTGCACTTTTTTTAGCCTTTTCGCGCGGGGCATGGATAAATGTGGTGCTTTCAACCGTATTGGTTATTGGGTTTACATTTGTTCTAACGCCCTCCATTGCGATGAGAACGCGTATTGTTTTTTTTGCCATTGCAGTTGTTGCCGCTATGGCAATTATGCTGGCTGTGCTGTTGTCTATTCCTGAGTTGCGCGAATTATTTTTTGATCGCTTTACTCTGCTTAAAAGTTATGACTCTGGTGAAAATGGTCGATTTGGAAATCAATTGAACGCCATTCCAGTGCTGCTACAACTGCCGCTTGGATTTGGGCCGGGGCAGTTTTCAAACTATTTTGGAATTGATCCCCATAACACTTTTCTAAATGCGTTTGCCTCCTATGGATGGCTTGGTGGAATTTCATACTTCACATTGGTTTTCACATCACTTGTTGTTGGGTGGAAAGCAATTATGACCAAATCACCTTGGCAAAATTATTCGATCTTGTTTTACTCCTGCCTTATTGCAGTGATGTTCCAAGGCGTGCAGATTGATAGCGAACACTGGCGACATTTCTATTGGATACTTGGATTGACTTGGGGGTGTTTTGCCTTGTCTATTCGCTATAGGCCACAACCTCAAACCGCTGTACCAACTTGATGCAGCGCCTGCGTGAAATGCTGGAACAAGCTGTTGGCGCTGAAGCCTTAAACAAGCTTGTGGGGCCGGGCCTTTGGGCTCTGTTCATCAAACTATTTGGCGCAGCACTGAGCTACGCCATGTTCGTTGCCTTCGCGCGGCTTTTGGCACCGACTGAGTATGGTTATTTTGGCATCGCATTTAATCTCTCTATCCTCGCCTCGACTGTGTGCGGGCTTGGGTTGGCTACTGGCGCCATGCGGTTTTATCCACAATATATAACCAATGGCCAAGGAGGCTTGGCGCTGGGCTTTGCGAGTGCTGCACTCAAGTGCATTGCAATGTGCAGCGGTGTGCTGATTGCTGTCAGTATTTTAGTTTCAGTTGCCGGAATAGCGTCGCCCAAACTGGGCTATGCTGACGCGCCATTGGCCATTGCGGTGTTGGCTGCCGCCACTGCATTTGGGGATTATATTTCAGGCTTGCTGCGCGCCCAAGGCAAGGTGATTTGGGCTATGGCACCGCGCGATATTATTTGGCGGGTTTTAGCGCCTGCAGGTTTGCTGGCGCTGGTTTGGTTAGGTTTTAAAATTGAGAGCCGCATGGCGATTTATCTCTGTGGCATTTTGCAATTGGTTTTAGTGGCGCTGCAACTCAGGAAAAGCCGGGTGCAAATGCGCGATGTTGGAATTCATACCCATCAAGCTGATTGGCCTGCATGGCGCAAAACAATGATGCCGCTTTGGGCCTCTGCGGTTCTTTATGCGATGATTCAACAGTTGGATGTGGTGGTGGTGGGCGGCTTGGCACCAGCGGCTGAGGCTGGCTCTTATTTCGCCGCGCAGAAAACAGCCAGTCTTTTAGGGCTTGTCATGCTGGCAGGTGGATTGGTTGGCGCACCTTTAATGTCGGCAAATTATCATAATGGAAAATTGCGCGAGTTGCAGCGGCTGTGTGGGCTGCTCGGCGTTGCCATTGCTGTTTCAACTATTGTTGGTGGAGTAGTTTTGATTGTGTTTGGCCGACAATTGTTGGGGCTATTTGATGCGAGTTTTATAAGTGCTTATGGCGTTCTTTTGGTTTTGGCCGTTGGCTATTTTGTTGACGCAATGGCTGGACCCAACGCTTATTTGATGCAAATGACTGGGTTGGAAACCACCTATCTCAAAATTATGGGCACCTGTTATGCGTTTGTATTGGCAGCGCAATTGTTGCTGGTTCCAATCTATGGCGGCTTAGGAGCGGCCATTGCCAGCGCTTGCGGCATTGTGATTTGGAATGTTTGGGCGATTATAGTTTTGCGTAAAAGGAAGGGGTTAGACCCTTCGGTGTTTGGATTATTCTTCAAACCAAAACATGGTTGAATGATTGGTCGGAGCGACAGGATTCGAACCTGCGACCCCTAGTCCCCCAGACTAGTGCGCTACCGGGCTGCGCTACGCTCCGACTTCTCGTGCCGTGTAGCACACGTCCCTCGCAAAGGCCAAGTTTAAAGCGACTGCATTTTTGAAGAATGTTTTAGTATCCAAAATATATCTCCGCGCCTGCCTGTTAAGCTTTGGGCTTGGGCTGCTAAAATGATGCTCCACATCAGTTCGGCCACAATAACGGCATAGCCTATGCCCTGCATGCCTAACATTTTCACACCCAGAATTGCACCGACTATCAGAAAAACAAATGCCACAACACAAGCACTCGCGGTTCTGGCCTGATGACCTGCAATTGAAAGCAATTGCTGGTTCATGCCACTGAAGGCCCGAATGGATTGGCCAATCATAAGGGCTATCAACAACGGCCACGCATTGACATAAGCCTCACCAAAGATTGCGAGTGCCCAATGGCCAAAAAGCACTGCACCCAACAAGGCGGCAGCAATAGTTGCAATGGTCATGAGGTTTAAGCGCAACAATAGGTTTAGCGCCTGAACCTGATCACGCTTGGTAAGAGCCGCAGTTAGATCAGGCAAAACAAATTGCTGCGCCACTTGAATAACAAAGCCCGCTATTGCTGCAAGACGCACAGCAACAGCCACGGCGGCCAACTCATTGCTTGGCAAAAGCAAGCCCGCAACCATGGTTACGATATCAGCAAAAGAGGTTGCAACGGCGGCAACAATGGCCAGTGACATGGCACGCGGGCGCAGGGCCGTTGTGAGTTTAGTGTTTGCAAACTTTAAATCGGAAAGCAGCACACCTTCACGGCCCAACAGCACGGCTTGAATAATATTAGTGAGATGCAGGCAGACCACAAAGGCCAATAAGGCATGGATGACTGAGAGGTGAAAGCCCGCCAACTCAAGCGTTAAAACATAGACTAGCAAAAGCACAGGCCGCAGTAAAAAATCAGGCATATAAGACAGCGAAAATTTGCGCAGTGAATTTGCCACCGCACTATCATAACGCATGAGCATTGATGCTGGTGCCGCAAGGCACCCAAATAGAAGTGCAAGGTGGATGGCTGTGGGTTGTGGCCACAGGTAAGACACCACAATCGCAACGGCGCAAATCGCGATATAGGCAATGGCTCCATCAATTAAAAATGCGGCATGAAAAGCGCGTATAATTTTTTGATGCCCCAGCGCTGTAAATCTCGGCAATTGCGTGAGGGCCAGCCATGGATAACCCACAGTTGCCACAAGACCAAAAAATGCTGCGGTGCTCATGCCCAGAAAAATAATCCCCACCTCTTCTGGCAGGAACAATCGCGCAAAAATAATTTGACTGAGCAGATTGAGAACAGCACCGCCCGCTCGAATGCCAACAAGCCCAACCAACATGCCAAACATGCGAGAAAGGGTCATGCTGCTGGCCTGATTTTAGGTTCCGTCACTTGGTGGCGGGATCAAGCAGTTTGCGTGCATCAGTTAAATCTCTCAACGCAAGTTTCAAGGCATCAGATTGCGCGCTTGAAAGTTTGTGAATGATTTTTGGTGGTGCATCCAACTCACGCGCCAGAGGTGCACGGCCTGGCGCTGGTGCACCTGCGCGAGGCGCTGCTTTGGCAGTGCCGGGTGGTGGTGCGCCTTCCTTAGCTAAATCGCTCTTGCGCGGCATCACTTCGCCACGGCCAATGCCAACTACATAAGCCGCGTTTTCTTCTTTCAGAATGCGCTGCACACCGCGAATGGTGTAGCCTTGTGAATAAAGCAATGTGTGAATGCCTTTGAGCAATTCAATATCAGCTGGGCGATAATAACGCCGCCCGCCTGCCCGCTTCATGGGCTTTATTTGCGCAAAACGCGTTTCCCAGAACCGTAAAACATGCTGTGGAACATTAAGTTCTTCAGCAGCTTCACTGATGGTCCGAAATGCATCAGGTGATTTTTCCAATTGTCGCCCCTTTTGCCCCTAAACAGGGATCAATCTTCGTCGCCCGGCTCTAATCCATTGATGATGTTTTTCATAACCTGACTGGGCCTAAACACCAGCACGCGGCGCGGTGTTATTGGCACTTCCTCGCCAGTTTTTGGATTGCGGCCCATGCGTGCGCGTTTGCTGCGCACCATGAATGTGCCGAATGACGAAAGCTTAACTGAATGCCCTTCAGTCAAAGAATCCGAAATCAAATCCAAAACAGTGTTGACCATGTCAGCTGATTCTGTGCGCGATAGGCCGATATCGCTGTGAACTACTTCAGTCAAATCGGCGCGTGTCAGAGTTTTATTACTCATGGGAGCCTCATTTTAATTTGTGCTACAATATTCGGCTTGTGGGCTTTGGTCAATATAAGATTCTTGCTATCTCAACACCTTAGAGCGGTTTCTTAATAACGGAGCAGTGCTGCACCCCAGGTAAAGCCTCCGCCCATGGCTTCAACTAAAACGAGTTGTCCACGCTTGATGCGCCCATCACGCACAGCTTCATCAAAAGCCAAGGGAATGGAGGCGGCTGAGGTGTTGCCGTGCTTGTCTAAAGTGATCACAATGCGGCCTTCATCAAGGCCCAGCTTTTTGGCCGTGCCTTCTAAAATACGGCGATTGGCTTGGTGAGGCACAATCCAATCGACATCTGTTGGCTTGATGTTGGCGAGTGTGGCAACCTCGTGCATCACAGATGCGATGTTGGTCACCGCGTGTTTGAAAACTTCACGGCCTTCCATGCGCAAGTGACCAATTGACCCCGTGGTGGATACGCCGCCATCGACATAGAGCTTATTATGATAGCGGCCATCGGAATGGATTTTTGTGGCCAAAATTCCTGTGTCTTCATTGGTGCCTTGGCCTTCAATTGCTTCAAGCACAACTGCTCCTGCTCCGTCGCCAAACAACACGCAAGTTGCCCGGTCGGTCCAGTCTAAGATGCGTGAGAATGTTTCAGCGCCAATAACCAATGCAGTTTTAAACTGTCCAGCTTTCAACAAAGCATCAGCTGTAGCGAGCGCAAACACAAAGCCAGAGCATACTGCTTGCAAATCAAATGCAGCACCTTTGGTAATTCCAAGGTCTGCCTGCACCATGGTGGCGGTGGCGGGGAAAGTGTTGTCTGGCGTGGAAGTGGCTACAATGATCAAATCAATTTGGCTTGCTGTCATATTGGCATGGGCCAAAGCCTTTTGTGCGGCGGCCACCGCCAGTGATCTGGTGGTTTCACCTTCACCGGCAATGTGGCGGGCTTTAATGCCGGTGCGTTCAACAATCCACTCATCGCTGGTTTCAACAATTTTGGCCATATCTGCATTGGTCATAATGCGGACAGGCAATGCGGAACCAATACCTTTTATTGCGGATCTAATCATACGCGTTACTTACTCCGCTGCTTTTGCGTGTTGCGAAAGAACACTGTTTACTGAATCTACGTCGGCTGCAATCTTTGCAATCAGGCCATTGCTGACCATATCAACTGCCACATTTATAGCCGTGGCAAAACCCATCGCATCTGTGCTGCCGTGGCTTTTCACTACCACCCCATTGAGCCCCAGAAACACGCCGCCATTGTGTTTGCGCGGGTCCATACGGTCGCGCAAAGCGCCAAAGGCACCACGCGCAAAAAGCGCTCCCAGTCTTGACATGAGGCTTGATGCCAGGGCCGTGCGCAAAAACGTGGTGACCATCTTTGCAGTGCCTTCAGCGGTTTTCAAAGCAACATTGCCAGTGAAACCTTCGGTGACCACAACATCGGCTGTGCCTTTGCCAATATCATCACCTTCAACAAAGCCAATATAGTTGAGTGGCAAATTCAGTTCACGCAGCAAGCGGCCTGCTTCGCGCACCTCTTCATTGCCTTTCACTTCTTCAACGCCGATGTTGAGCAAGCCAACCGTGGGCTCATCCTTGCCAAACAGGCAGCTGGCCATGGCCTCGCCCATAATGGCAAACTCAATCAATTGGCGCGCATCGGCACCCACTGTGGCACCCAGATCCAAAACCACGGTTTCGCCGCGTATAGTTGGCCAGACGGCAGCAATGGCGGGGCGTTCAATGCCAGGCAAAGTGCGCAAGATAAACCGCGACATGGCCATAAGTGCGCCAGTGTTGCCAGCCGAGACAACGGCAGCGGCTTCACCATTATGCACTGCGGCGATGGAATGCCACATGCCGCTTTTATTACGGCCACGGCGAAGCGCTTGGCTAGGCTTATCATCCATGGCGATTGCAACATCAGCATGGCGAATGCTTGAGACGGATTTCAGTTTTGGATGCAGTTCAAGCAAAGGCGCAATGCGTGCTTCATCACCAAAAAATATAATCTTCATATTGGGGTGGCGCTTAATTGCAAGCGCTGCGCCCGGAATCACAATTTCCGGCCCCTTATCACCGCCCATCGCATCAAGGGCTAAGGTGAAGTCTTGCTTAGTCAAAATTTGAAATTCCCATTTTTATAGTCGGTGACAAGATAAAGGCTTGTGGCGGCGAGACAACTGTTAATTTCAATCGTCCTAAATGCCACTCTATTCACTACTCTTGGTCAATTTGCCCAAATTTGCGAAAGGTGACGGTTTGAGATCTATCACCTCTGCCGAATCATCGCTGGTTTCGGCATAGGCTTCTCCGGGTTTGCGTGGGTATGCATCAAGCTCCAAAGCCACAGCCTCTGCAACCAATTCACCCAAGTCAATTTCGCCATTTTCAATGGGATCCACATCATCTTCAGAAGCATCCGCTATAAATCTCTCAGGAAGAAAATATCGTTCCACCTCAAATTTGGCTGTGCTGCGAAAGGCCTCTAAGCTTACAACTGAAACCTGTTCAATTTCAGCTGTCACTTTGCCTGTCACTTTCACGCCACCACCGCGCCACGGCATGGCAATGAGGTGGGCTTTAAGGCTGTGCAGCACTGGCAAATCAAAACGCTTGGCCAGCGCTAAAAGCTCCTTCGGCTCGGCTGCAAAAACTTCGTGCGAGCCTTTGCGCGGCACGCGGTCTGTTAGCAATGGTCTTGAAAATTCCGGCTCTGCTGCGGAAGGTTTTTTCATGCGAATTCCAATTTTGCTTGCAGAATGTTTTGCACCTGTTGGGCCGCCAGTTTTTCACGCGCAACTTCAGTCCAATTTGCTAAATCTTGTGCATGTGGTGAAGCTTCCCCACCATAAACATTGCGTTGCAGCGCGTGTATCCATTGGGCTTCACCCTGCTCTGAGGCAGTTTGATAAGCATTGATGCGCCCATAAAAAGCTTCCGCCATTTTACGCACTTTTTTGCCCACAGTTAAATCACCTACGCCAATTTCACGCAGTGAGCGATCCATGTCCATGAAGAAATAATCTGTGAGGCTTTGGCGAAATTTTTCGTCCTCACCCTTCATGCGGTCTAAAACCAAAAACAAATGCAACACAATCATATCAAAGCGGCCATCAAGTGTGTCTGGCACGCCTAAGTTTGCATAAAAATTTGGTTGCCGTGCCGATGCCACAATCGCATCATAGACAGCCGCAATCGGATTGGGTTTGCTGCCAAACAGGCGCTGGAGGATCATAGTCTTGCCCTCCTGCGCAGTTCGATGCAAAAGGCATATGATTTTGATTTGTGGAAGAGACGATTGAGCATGAATGTTTCGAGACGATTTGGCCTTGTTGCAATTGCGCTGGTTATGGCTGGATGTTCGCCAGAGATCAACCGCCGTGGCTATATTGCCAAACCGGGTGCTTTTGGACAGCTTTCAGAAGGCATGAGCAAGAGCGAGGTTGAGGGCATTCTGGGTTCGCCTTCCACAACTGCATCGATTAATTTTCAGGGTGATAGCTTTTATTATATCACCAGCATAACTCATGGTCGGGCCTTTCTTTCACCCGTGGAAACCAACCGTGAAGTGATTGCTGTTCGCTTTAACCAAGCCGAGCAAGTTGAAAGCATGGCGCAATATGGTTTGGCTGATGGTAAAATTATCAACATCAACACGCGCAAAACTTTGATTGCTGGAAGTGAATTCTCAATTTTGAATGAGTTGTTCCGTGGCAAGGGCACAGCGCCAACAGACTTGCTGAAGCGCCGACTTTAGTTTACCCCGCTGCAACTATGCAAATAAAGGTTTTAGAACAAAATCCATTGCGTGGGGTTTTGCTGGTTTTATGCGCGGTGTTCATTTTTGCAGGAATGGATGCCACAGGCAAGCATTTGGCGCAGAGTTTTCCGGTGCCCATGTTTTTGGCCGTGCGTTATGTGGTGAACCTATTGTTGCTCATCGTTATTTTTGCGCCAAAACACGGCTGGGCCTTGCTTGCCACGCAGCGCAAATGGCTGGTGCTTTTGCGCGGTGTGGCTTTGGCATCATCTTCATTGTGTGCGGGCTTTGCCTTAAAAAACATGCCCGTGGCGGAAACCACCGCCATTATTTATCTCGCACCCTTTGGGGTGATGCTGCTGTCTGGCCCACTGTTAAAGGAACATGTGCGGCTTTCCGCTTGGGTGGCAACGGCGTTTGGCTTTATTGGGTTGCTGCTCATTGTGCGGCCAGGCAGCGGTCTTTCTCCTACAGGTGTAATGTGGGGCCTGCTGACCATTGGCGGCACCATCATCTATCATCTGTTCTCGCGGCTGCTGGCCAAAACTGAAACCACCATGGCCTTGTTGTTTCACACAGCTTTAGTTGGCACGATTGTTTTCGGAGCCATGTTGCCGTGGAACCTGCCAGCTGAATTGCCGCACGGTTTAGATGCCATGCTCATATTGGCCTTGGGTGTTATGTCAATGGTGGGGCATTTTTTGTTCACGGCGGCCTATCGCGACGCGCCCGCCTCCCTGCTCACCCCGGTCAACTATATGCATCTCGCTTGGGCAGCACTCCTAGGTTGGCTGGTATTTGATCACATTCCAGATCATCTCAGCATGATCGGCATAGTGCTGGTTGCTGCCGCTGGTGCAGGCAATGCGCTGTGGAACCATTTTAAGAAATCTACTGCGGCGGTGAGTGAGCCGGAGGGG
>JAYUPT010000115.1:0-10481 GCA_043759965.1 Aestuariivirga sp.
GATTAAGGGCTGGTGGTTGGTATTAGCCACCATGCCATTTTATTGGATGCTTATAAGTTTGGCCGGTTGGATGGCTTTGTGGCAGTTTATTTTTAAGCCATTTCATTGGAATAAAACCAAGCATGGCTATCGCGCTTTCAGCAATAGCCCACTGGGATAATCCGACTAGGAAACCTTCATTACCATGATGATGGATGGCCCAAGGATAACCACGAAAATAACCGGCAAGAAGAAAAGGATCATCGGCACAGTTAGTTTTGGTGGCAAAGCTGCAGCCTTTTTTTCAGCTTCGGCCATGCGGTCATTACGGTTTTCCTGCGCTAAAACGCGCAGCGCTGTGCCCAGTGGCGTGCCATAACGTTCCGATTGGATGAGGCTGGTAACGACTGACTTCACCGTATCAAGCCCGGTGCGCTTGCTCAGATTATCAAGCGCTTTGCGGCGATCTTGCAAATAGGAAAGCTCGGCTACGGTCAAAGCCATTTCTTCAGCCAGAGGCACGGATTGGCTGCCTATTTCTTTCGCAACACGTTGGAATGAAGGCTCCAGAGCCATGCCGGATTCAACGCAGATGAGCAAAAGATCCAAAGCATCGGACCAAGCCTTCTTAATTGAATTCTTGCGCTTGGTGACCATGTTGGAAACCACCAAGGACGGAATATAATATCCAAGCACCAAGCCACCCATGGCTGCCGCAATGCGACCATTTGTGGTTGGCAAGCGCTCTGCGAAAACTGTGGAAGCATAAATGAAAGTCATGGTTCCAAGCACAAGCGGAGCGATGGCGCGGGCAGCCAAAAATGTGATCAAATGTTTTTCGGCGCGAAAGCCAGCTTGGCGCAATTTTTCACGCGATGTTTCTGCTTCAAAAATTTTCTTCAAATTGAGAGCTTCAACAATTTGCGGAATGGCACCGGGCTTCACAAGTTCGCGCAAACGGGTTTCACCACCCATCATCTGTTGTTTCTGTTGTGCCTTTAAACGATCCCGTTCAATTGAAACACTTTTAATGCGGCCCTTCAGCTTGTCGTTTTCAAACATCGGCATGATAAGAGTGAGCACAGTGCCAAAAGCGGCAAGAGCTGCAAACAACATGACCATTGTTTCTGGTTTTAAAATAACTTGGATGAGTTCCATCAGAATTATCCGTTCAAGGCCTTAGTGTGCAGAAATCAAATTTGGAAGTTGATCATTTTCTTCATGACGAGAACACCAATTGTCATCCAGGTGCCGCTGCCAATGAGCAGCATATGGCCCATGTCTGTGTAAAAAAGTGGATCAAGATAGTTTGGGTTGAGAAGTGTGAGTGCACCAACCAACACGAAAGGCAATGAACCGATGATGGCAGCCGAGGATTTGGCTTCTTGGCTGACGGCCTTAACTTTTGCTTTCATTTTTTTGCGATCACGCAGAACGCGTGACAAGTTGCCCAAAGCTTCTGACAAATTGCCGCCGGTTTTGGATTGAATGGTCATCACGATCGCAAGAAAGTTGACTTCAGGAAGTGGCACACGTTCCACCATGCGTTCTAAACCTTGATCCAAGGTAATGCCGATGCGCTGGCCATCAACGACTTCCATAAATTCTGGGCCCACTGGATCGCCAGATTCGGTTGCAATGATTTTCATGGCTTCAGAAACCGGCAAGCCTGATTTCAAACCACGCACCATAACGTCAATAGCATCGGCAAAGTCATCAAGAAAAATGTTCTGGCGGCGTCTTTTCATAACACCAATCACCCAACGAGGAAGGCCAAGGAAACCTGCAAACCCTGCGGCACCCACAACATAGATGGGCGCGCCCATGGCCAAGCTGATGAAAGCCAAAATTGCGCCCGTGACTGCGGAAGCCATCCAAAACGAACGCGGCGACACATCTAGGCCCGCTTGCTGCAAATTGGTGCTCAGTGTGGCGCGCACCTTTCTGCGAGACGTATCGGTTTTGGCGACCTGCTTCAGCGAGTCTTGAATTTGCCGCCGGCGCACATCTTTTGAATCCTCGCTAAAACGGGCCCGAAAGCCACCGCCTGTGGATTCTAACTTTTTGCCAGACGCAATGGCCTTAACACGGTTGCCTGAAGAATTGTTCGACATGAACGGCATGAGAATGGCCATAGCCAGACCACCAACAGCAATGGCCACCATTACCGTGAGTGCGAGATCTGTTAAGTCCTGGCCGAACATTTGGAATATCCTTTAAACTAATTAATCTTTTTCATTGCGCGACTCAGCTTTTTCCAAAGCTTCAGCGAGGCGGCGTTCTTCATTATAATAGCGGGCACGGTCCCAGAAATGCGGGCGCGCAATGCCGGTTGAGCGATGCTTGCCAATAATTTTTCCGGCCGCATCTTCACCAACGATTTCATAAACGAACAAATCTTGCGTGATGATCACGTCACCTTCCATGCCAATCACTTCAGTGACATGGGTGATTTTGCGTGACCCATCGCGCAGGCGCGTGGCTTGCACAATTACGTCAATGGAGCCCACGATCATTTCTTTAATGGTTTTGGATGGCAGAGAAAATCCGCCCATGGTGATCATTGATTCAAGGCGCGAAATGGCTTCACGCGGTGAGTTGGCGTGGAGAGTTCCCATGGAACCATCGTGACCGGTGTTCATGGCTTGAAGCAAATCGAAGGCTTCAGGCCCACGCACTTCGCCCACGATGATGCGTTCAGGGCGCATACGCAAACAGTTCTTCACCAGCTCGCGCATGGTGATGGCACCTTCGCCTTCCAAGTTTGGTGGGCGGGTTTCGAGGCGCACAACATGGGGCTGTTGTAATTGAAGTTCGGCTGCGTCTTCGCAGGTGATGATGCGTTCATCGGAATCAATGTAACCCGTTAAGCAGTTCAGCAATGTGGTTTTGCCGGAGCCTGTGCCGCCAGAGATCAAAACGTTGCAGCGCACACGACCAACGATTTCGAGAATGGTGGCCCCTTCTGGCGTAATTGATTTGAACTTCACCAAATCCGGAAGACGCAAGCGGTCTTTCTTAAATTTACGAATGGTAAGTGCAGCGCCATCAATGGCCAAGGGTGGCACGATAACGTTCACACGCGAACCATCTGGCAAACGCGCGTCGCAAATTGGGCTGGCTTCATCAACGCGACGGCCCACTTGGCTCACAATGCGTTGGCAGATGTTCAAAAGCTGCGCATTGTCGCGGAAGCGCACGCCAGTTTTCTGCATTTTGCCATCGACTTCGATGAACACTGCAGAAGAACCATTGACCATAATATCGGCGATATCATCTCGCGCCAGCAAGGGTTCCAATGGACCATAGCCGAGAACGTCGTTACAAATATCTTCGAGCAGTTCTTCTTGCTCGGCAATCGACATCACCACATCTTTGAGGGCAATAATTTCATTGACGATGTCACGAATTTCGTCGCGCGCGGCATCACGGTCCAGTTGACCAAGTTGAGTCAAATCAATGGCATCTATCAAAGCATTGAAGATGGTGCTTTTGATATCGTAGTAAGATTCAGACTTATGCCTAATTTCTGCTGGTGCCTTAGGGGCTGCCACCGCCGCAACGCGGGCTGCCGCTGCTTGATTGTTTCCAAAGCCTGCCGGTGCACCTGGTTTTAAATCTGGTACAAAGGCAGCAGCGGCCGCTGCTGGAGCTGCAGGTTGTGCTGCACTGGGTGATGGTGGAAGTGCTACAGTTGAGGTTACGCCGCCGTCGGTTCTTTTGCCGAACATAAATGTGCTTCCTTATTTCTTTTTCATCATTGGCAGATGCTTGAACAGCCCGGGTAAGGCAAAACGGCCAGTTGCTTTGGCTGGTTTTTGTGTGCCTGCAACAAGCTCGGAGAGATTGAACATAATCTCGGCTGACTTAGATTTTGGTGCCACTTCAAACACCATCTGACCATTGCCTTGTGCAAGTCCGAAACTTTGAGGATCATGGGGAATAATGGCCGTTGGATGAATGCCCAAAGCTTTGCCAAAATCAGAGGCCGGAATTTCTGGCCGTTTGGGCATGCCAACTTGATTGAGAACAAGGCGTGGCAACCTATCATGCGGCCTAGAAGCCTTCAAAAGATCAACGAGGTTTTTGGCATTGCGCAAGCTGGGGAGTTCTGGGGTTGCTGTGATGATAATTTCATCGGCACTCAACAATGTATATTTCACCCAAGGGGCCCAAAGATTTGGCACGTCAACAACCACAAGCGGTGCAGCATGGCGCACAACATTCAACACAGTTTCAACGGAATGGGCCTCAATGTTCATTTCGCGCTCAATGCCACCAGGACCATTGAGCAAACTTAATTTGCTCCCCAACTTGGTCATTAAACGGTCAATCAGCGTGGCATCAACACGATCAGGCTGGCCCAAAGCTTCAAAAATGCCACCACCGGCATCTTGGTTGAAGTTCAAAGCAGCCGTGCCGAAGGAGAGATCAAGATCGGTGATAATGGTTTCAATTTGTAATTTTTGCGAAACGGCCCAAGACACATTGTGCGCGACAGTTGATGAACCAACGCCGCCCTTCGAGCCTACAAATGCTATAATGCGCCCTAAGGGTGCTGCTTTTGGATCATTGTACATGGCCGAAATGGTTTCAATGAAATTGACCGCAGAAATTGGTGCAACAAGATATTCACTCACACCATTCTTGATGAGCTCGCGGTATAAAATTACATCATTCACATGTCCAATAACAATAACTTTGGTGTTGGGCTGGCAAACCTCAGCCAAGCTTGCAAGCTCCGCCATAATGGAATTGCGATCTGAATGTGTTTCAATAACCAAAACATTTGGTGTTGGTTCAGTTTGATGAACTTGAATTGCAGCCGCTATGCCGCCCAGCTGAATGGTAACATTGGCGCGTGACATGCGGCGGTCAACACTTGCTGCTTGCAGGGTTTGACCCGTCTGTTGATTGTCACAGAAAATGCCAATGCTAATCCGCGGGATCAATGCAACGGGGAAGTTTTCACTTTGCATTGGGAGAGTTGGTTCTACGGCTGCGGTGTTCATTACTATTATCCTGTCTTGACCAACCTGGTCGGGAAGAGTTTTGGCGGCAAGTTTACTTAAGGCGAAGATGTTGAGGAAGTAGAAGCAGTAGCTAAAGCATCGAGCCCGGCAATTGCTTTGGTTCGGGTTGACGCAACAACGGGTGTAGTAGGAGCTGGCACAACAAACGTTTCTGGATTTGCCACCATGGCCGCAATATTGGCTTGCACAGCACAACCGTGAGACTCGAGATGGGTATTGAGATCCGTTTCAGACGCATCATCTGGCCAATCACCGCATTTTTTGGTTTTGGCATAAGTTGACACATAGGAAACGACAACTGAGCCAGAGGCAGGGCCAGAATAAGTTGCCACGCGCAGCATGTTTCGCGTCAAACCTTGTTGAGCCATCACTGAAGCAACCTCACTGGCAACGCGCGCTGAAGCACCGCCACCACTGGGGCGATTGATGGTGACGGGCGTTACACCTGCTTGCATGGCCTGATTGGAAAAAGCCATAACGGCATTGATTTGGCTTGGCTGCAAGGTGCCATGCTCTGAAGAAACCTCAAGTGCTATGGGGCCTTTTTCAACGGTGATGGGAAAAGCTTTAGAACCTGCATAGGGCTTTGATGCTGTTACATCATCCATCGCCAGATCATCACGCATACAGCCGGTGAGCGACAGGGCTGCCAAACACAACAGGCTGAATGTGTGCGAGCGATTTGAAACTATTTTAAGAATTGACATGACTCATACGCTCCAAACTATTCTACGATGAAACCAACATTGCCGTTGTAAGTGCCTTGAGGGGCCTTTCCGGAATTGCTGTATTTCTTGTTGAGACGGCCCAAGAACACTGCTTGGCGTTCAGTTGATGGGGTGAAGTTTTCATCTGGTGTTGTGAGCTGCTGTTGGGCAACGCTGCGCACGATATGAGGTGTTACAATCACCACCATCTCAGTTTCGTTGGAAATGAAATCGCGGCTGCGGAACAGGGTTCCCAGAATGGGCAGTTTTTTCAAGCCAGGTGTGCCAGCGATATTTTGCCGTGTGGTTTCTCTGATGAGGCCAGCAAGCATCATCGAACCACCATCAGGCATTTCAAGCACTGTTGTGGCTTCACGCTTGTTCAAACCAGGAATGTTCTGATTGCCCGACAGAACAGTATTCAACTCACTAACCGATGTATGGATCTTGAGGTTTATGCGGCCCTCAGACAACACAACAGGTGTAAAATCGAGTGCGACACCAAATTCTTTAAAGCTGATATCACAGGTGCGAACACCATTTGACGTTTGGCAAAGTTGATAAGGGAACTCGCCACCAGCGTTAAAGCTAGCGGCCTGCCCTGATACTGCGGTCAAATTTGGTTCAGCCAAGGTGCGCAAAAGCCCATCACTTTCCATGGCCTTAATAACGCCATCAAAATTGCTGCTACCTGAACCAAAGGAGCCTTTGTAGCCACCGTCTGAACTCAGAGGAGCTGACGCAAATGGATTTATATTAGAGAGATTGAAGGCAAATTTTCCGGCATCAATAATAGCACGAAAGTTCACGCCAAATTGCTTCAGCACGTCGCGTTGAATTTCAATCACTTTCACTTGCAACATCACTTGGTCTTCACCAGCAATCTTGATAGTGTTTACGACTTGAAATTGACCGCCTTGACTGCCAGCCATGCTGCTCATTTGCTTGGCCAAATCTTCAGCGGTTTTGGCTTCCTGTGGGTTGGCGGCCATGCCACCCAATATAATGTTATAGCCTGAAGAATCGACGGTTATACGATTTCCTGGAAGAGTGCGCTGGAGCAATTTCTTGAGGGATAAAGTGTCAACTGCAACTTCCAAATCAATCGCCATGATCTGTTGACCATTGGCATCAAAGAAAAATATATTGGTTTGACCTACAGCACGGGCAAATAAATAGGCCGTGTTTTTGGTGCGTACCATGGCATCAACAATAGCAGGATTGCCCACCACCACATCTTTAGCATCAGCTGGAAGATGAATAACGATTGATTTATCAACGCCAATGCGCACCAAACGGCTGCCACCATCAACAGGTGAGAGATCGGTAATGTCAGTGGCTTTAGCAGATACGACAAGAACTGGCGCAAACACAATGAACGACGCCAATAAAGCTGCTGCACAAGATGAAATTTTCATTAGACCACCAGAATTGCGAGAGAAGAGAGATTGAATGTTCATGATTTTTGTCTCACTGATCTTGCGCATAAGTTTCAATGCCATAGCGAACAAAGAGCGTGTTATTACCAACACGTTTGGTTTTGCCATCGTAGCTATCCGACAGGATTGGACCTTCGGTTTCCATGTTCTTGCCATCATTTTCAGCAATTGAGCGTAAGGCCAGTGAAAGTTCGCCGGCTGATTCAACCATGGCAATAACTTCAGATTGCTTTGGGGTTAATTGTAATGTTGCGGTTTCGCCTTTTTCAACGGTTACAGCTTCGCCTTCAGCGGCTTGACGATAAACTTGGTTGACGGCGAGCACGCGTACATTGGAAATAACGGTTTCGCTTTTCACACTGGTTTTGCCGTTGCTATCAATTTTCTTGGTAAGAATTACATCCACACGATCATCTGGCAAAATGAAGCCGCCCGCTGAAGAGCGCGATGAAATGGCCACTGAAATGGCACGCATGCCTTTTGGTAAAATGGCGCTCATGAAGCCACCCGTGCCGGCGCGCACAATTTTCTTTTCCATAACGTATTCGCCTTCATAGAGGGCCAAACGGGCACGCGCATTTTCAAGCTCAATCATGGCGTCAGGCTTGGCGTCTTTGGTGATCATGGTGGCCAGCACATTATCTTCTGGCCAAGCTTTCCAAACCAAAGCGCCAGAGTTAAATCTATCACCCATTAAAACATCTTTTGCTGCAATGAGAACGTCAACGGTTTTCATGACGGGTTGTTCAGTCACTTGAACATCCGGCTTTTTATTGATGAAGCCCTTGGCCATGAGCCCGGCCATGACGGCTGAACCTATTGCTAGAACAAACATTAAAACACGCATTTTACTCATCGTCTTATCCTCACACGGCGCACATAACGCCCAACAGAAACTTAACTTTGTGCTGGAATGGTCAAATTATAGTTAACGTCCATTTCCAGTTTCAAAAACTTAGGCAACAGCTTTCATCCACCAGCTATCTTTAAAGGCAATAATGCCGCCAATGGCGAAGGCTAGGCCATAAGGTACATTTGGTTTTAGGCTGCGCATCTGCTTGCCAAAATTTTCAGTGAATGTGCCATCGCCTTCTATTTCCCAGTAGATCGTGATTATCGACCACAGGCCCACCAAGATGGCGAGAATGCCGCCGGCCATGGCTGTCATAAAAAGAAATGGCAGGGTTTGACTTGTTCCAAACCACAAGCCAGCCGCCGCCATTAACTTTGCATCGCCGCCGCCAAATGCGCCAAGTTGAAAGAATAGAAATCCTGCACAAAAAAGCCCTATGCCGGAAATGAGATGCAAGCCAAATTCGGAAAGCGGCATTCCCGTGAGCAATGCCATTGGAAAGAAGAGGATGGCCGTTAGGAGTGTTAGCCAATTTGGAATGCGCAAGGTGAGCGCATCGCTGGTGGCAGCGAAGATCAAGAGCAATGGCAATACCGAAACAGAAAGTGTGTGCAGCATGGTCAAATCCAAGTTTCACGGAGCGATGCAATCGCACTCGCGCGGTTTTCAATTGGCGCAGTTTCACATGCCGGACGTAAAGACGGGGTTAACCTTGACAGGGCGTTTCACAAAAAGGTGAGCAGTTTTGCAAAAAAAATGCTGGCAAAACTTGCCAGCGCTGGTGTTGGTGAATTTGACCGTTAATAAAATAGGATCACTTTGCGGAGGTAATGCGAGGCCCGATATTGGTGTAAGCTGTGATGACACCATCGGATATAGAGGGCATTGCCGTCACAAGCATGGCCGCCATTGCAGATGCGATAAGGCAATATTCAATGGCGGTGGCACCTGATTGGTTTGTCAAATATTTTTTCATCTACTGCTCTCCTACCTTGAACCTCATCTTCAGCTTAGAAAGTGGCATTCACAAGAGGTGGCCCAACTGACATCGCTTTCGAGTTGTAAGCTTACTAAGCGCTGGAAGTCTAACGGCTGGTAAAGATTGACCGCAACAATCTCACGAATTTAATTTCGCCCATAGCCATGGATAAGAACTCATTAACGAAATACACAAAATTTTAGATGACTGTTTGTGATGCCAAGAAAGTAACCGAAGATTCACCATTATTGGGCAGAGTTGCATCAGTTAAGTCTGTTTGTAATGATAAGGATTGCGAAAATGAAGTCTGTATATTGGTCACTTCTTGCTGGTGGTGCTGTGGTGTTCTTAGCCACACAGCAAGTTTTCGCAGGGCAACCCTTGGTGGTTCAGTCCGATAAGAGCCAGCTCATTACAGTTTCTGCTGAACCTGGTGCAGTGATCATTGGAAACCCTGCAATTGCCGACATCACTGTGAACGGCAAGCAAATTTTTGTGCACGGGCACGCGTTTGGCGATACGAATTTGCTGGTGCTCGATGGTGCTGGCAATCAAATTGCCAATTTTGATATTACGGTTGCTAACAATCCAGATAATGCATTGGCCATATTCGAGCCAGGCAAACGTTACACATATACTTGCGCGCCACTTTGTGAATTTACCATGACCCCTGGCGACAATTTTGAGTGGACAGACGCGATGATGAAACTCAATCAAACTAAAACCGAGCTGGCCACTGGCAAAAAATCTTCCGAAGCTTCGGCGCCAGCGGCTCCTCAATAATCGAGATATTACTTATTTGATGGCGGCGGCTTCCAAGTCACAGCATTTTATTTTGATTTAGATAAAATTTTATTGGATTTATTCAATCCCCTGAAAGCCTCGGCAGTTAATGTGATCCGTGACCGGAGGCGCGGATTGTTTTTATCCGCAATGGGAGAGACACTATGATCGGGAAATTCCTGGCACTAACGGCCAAGAGCAAGCGGCGCTATGCTAAATCTGAAAGCGGTGCGGCGGCTGTGGAATTTGCCATGGTGGCTTTGCCGTTCTTCATGTTGTTGGGGGTTATCCTTGAAACCGGCGTCATGATGTTTTTTGAATATACCTTACAAGCCAGCGTGCAGAAGGCTTCACGGTTGATCCGCACTGGCCAAGCGAAGACCATGGCCTTGACTGCTTCCAGTTTTAAAACCGAAATTTGTAAAACCGCCGGGTTGCTGATGGATTGCACCAATAAAGTTACGGTTTATGTGGATTCTGCCGCTACTGGATTTGGTGCGCTGAAAGCAAAATTTCCAACGCCAACAACCGTTGGTTCGGCCAGCGATGGATCGCCTGGGCCTGTCGCTTTCAACTGCGGGCTACCGCTAAATGCGGTGGGGGTTGTGGCCACTTATGACTGGAACTTTGCGTTCCCGTTCATGAATTTCAATGCCAACACCTCGGTCACGACGAAGCGCCGCCTGACCGGTGTGGTGATGTTTGCCA
>JAYUPT010000116.1:0-35661 GCA_043759965.1 Aestuariivirga sp.
CTGATTACCTTGGTTGCGAGTTTTATATTTACCCAAGATCAAATCTCGCCTTTTGCCACGGTTGGAATTCTAGTTTTAATTGCGGGTATCTGGCTTATCGCACTTGGGCCTTCAAAGGCGGTGCGGATTGATCGCAGCACCTTGCTGTTTGCGCTTGGCACGTCGGTTTTTATTGGCTGCTATACTGTTGTCGATGGCTTGGGCGGGCGCGCTTCGGGTGCACCCTCTGGATATACAGGATTGGTTTTTGTTCTTGATGCAATCTTCTTGTTGGCTGCTGCACTTTATCTCAGAGGCCCACAAATTTTGCGTGATGTAATTCCGCATTGGCGCAGTGGCTTGGTTGGCGCTGCGGCATCGGCTGGTGCTTATTGGATTATCATATGGGCCATGAGTGTGGCCCCCATTGCGATGGTTGCGGCATTGCGGGAAACCAGCATACTTATTGCCATTGGCCTTTCTGCGAAGTTATTGAATGAAACGCTTACGATACCTCGCGTGGTTGGTGCGATTTTAGTGGTGGCGGGTGCAATTGCCCTTCGCGCCTAAAATCTCTCGTGCTATATGTCATACAATTAGGAGAAGAGACCTTGACAATTCACAAAAATTTTATTGATGGCACTTGGGTTGAAGGATCATCTACCACAGAAAATATAAACCCATCCGATGTGAGTGATGTGGTTGGGCATTACACGCAGGCGGATAAGGTGCAAACTGAAGCGGCAATAGCAGCGGCTAAAGCAGCGCTTCCGGCATGGTCGATGACCACGCCACAACAACGGGCCGATGCGTTGGAAATGATTGGCCTTGAGCTTATTGCCCGCAAGGAAGAAATTGGTCGCATGTTGGCGCGCGAAGAGGGCAAGCCCCTTTCTAACGGCATTATGGAAACCGTGCGGGCGGCACAGATTTTCAAATTCTTCGCCCAAGAAACCTTACGCATTGAAGGCATATCCGTTGCTTCAACCAGGCCAGGTGTTGAAGTTTCAATGACGCGCGAACCTGTGGGTGTGGTGGGCCTCATTTGCCCATGGAATTTTCCAATTGCTATTCCGGCTTGGAAAATTGCGCCGGCTTTGGCTTATGGCAACACGGTTGTGTTTAAGCCTGCTGATTTGGTGCCGGGCACTGCTTGGATGCTTTCTGAAATTATTTCGCGCTCTGGACTGCCGAAAGGTGTTTTCAATTTGGTGATGGGGCGTGGCTCCGTCGTTGGGCAAAGCATGCTGCATTCGCGTGATGTGAACGCAGTGTCCTTCACTGGCTCCGTTGAGACAGGAGTTAAAGTTGCCATGGCCATGGCTTCGCGCGGGGGTAAATTTCAGCTTGAAATGGGCGGTAAGAATCCACTTGTCGTTATGGATGATGCCAATCTCGATGCGGCCGTTGCTGCTTCCATTGATGGCTCATTCTTCCAATCAGGCCAACGCTGCACAGCATCCTCGCGGTTGATTGTTCATGCAAAGGTGCATGATGCTTATGTTGAGAAAATGATTGCTGGCCTTAAAGCTTTGAAAGTGGATCACGCTTTGAAGGACGGCACACAGATTGGTCCGGTGGTGGATGAAAACCAATTGGCGCAAGATGAAAAATATATTCAGATTGGCCGTGATGAAGGGGCTGAACTGAGCTGGGGTGGCGAACGCTTGAACCGCGACACCAAGGGCTTCTATTTGTCCCCAGCACTGTTCACAAACTCCACCAATAAAATGCGCATCAACCAAGAAGAGGTTTTTGGACCGGTGGCAGCGGTGATTAAAGTTGATAGCTATGATGAAGCTTTGGCGGTGGCCAATGATACGCCATTTGGGTTGTCTTCTGGCATATTCACAAGCTCGCTAAAATTTGCATCAGACTTCCGGCGCAAATCTCAGGCTGGCATGGTGATGGTGAATTTGCCAACAGCGGGTGTTGATTACCATGTGCCGTTTGGCGGGCGCAAAGGCTCTAGCATGGGTTCACGCGAACAGGGGCGCTTTGCAGCTGAGTTTTATACATCTGTGAAAACAGCATATGTTTCGGCTGGTTGATTTTTGAACTATGCCAAATGAATGCCACGCGCTGCGAAAGATTGGCGCGTGGCTTCTGCGGTTCCACCTAAATCAATGGCGCGTGTGGCGCGTTCGATCACTTCGGTTTCAAAGCCCAAGGCCTTTGCATCTTCAGCAGAATAGCGCACACAATAATCGAATGCCAACCCGACGAGTGTGACTTTTGTAAAGTCGCGCTCTTTTAAATATCCGCCAAGCCCGGTTGGAGTTTTATGATCATTCTCGAAGAATGCAGAATAACTATCAATGGATTTGCGAAAACCTTTGCGGATGATGAGTTCGGCATGGGGCACATCTAATGCGCTATGAAATTCAGCCCCGTTTGTGCCGATGATGCAATGGTCTGGCCACAAGGTTTGCATGCCATAAGGCATTTCGATTTGCGTGAACGCTGCATGGCCTTGGTGTTGGGATGCGAAAGATGAATGGCCTTCAGGGTGCCAATCTTGAGTGAGCACCACATGCTGATGTGTCGAAGCCAGTTTATTGATGAGCGGCACAATTTCATCCCCACCATTCACCGCTAGATTTCCACCGGGGCAGAAATCATTTTGCACATCAATGATGATGAGGGCTGATGTCATGCAGGCAAAGCTGCCGCACAGCCTTTGAAGGCTGGGAACCTATCTGTGATAATATAAATTGGAATGGGCTTCATCACATGGCTCATCTTGCCTTTGTTTTCAAAAACAGATCTAAATTTGCCACGCTTGAGTTGATCAACTAACGTGGGCGCTATGCCGCCCGCCAGATAAACCCCGCCGCGTGCCTGCAAAATCATTGCAGCATCGCCAGCAATACGGGCCAGCCATACAATAAATTGGTCTAGCACTTTTACTGCATTGGCATCGTTACCAGCCAAAGCTGCTTGCATCACAGCTTCAGGCGTTTCAAGCTTTCCAGTGGGTGCTATTGTTTTATACATCAAATAAAGACCCCCGCCGCTCACAGCTTGCTCTGTCGTGAAAATCTCGCCAGACTCGCGCATCAAATCTCGCCAATCATATTCAGCTTGAGATTCAATGGGCAGCGTGATGTGGCCAGGTTCACAAGGCAGCGCCATCCACCCCGTTGGCTTTGTGGGGGCAAGCACCGACATGCCTAACCCTGTGCCCGGGCCAAGCACAATTTTCACATGCGGCGTTTCAGATTTAACTCCGCCAATTTGCGCAAGATCATCCTCAGCAATATGGGGCAACGAATAGGCCAGCGCTTCAAAATCATTGAGCAAGCGAAATGATTGGGCATTGGTGGCTTCTTTAAGAGAGGCCGCACTGAAGCTCCAATCACGGTTGGTAAGCGTGATCATTTCACGGTCCACTGGCGCTGCCACGGCAATGGCTGCCGCGTGCAGCGCCGTTACGCCACGAGCCTTTAGATAATGTGCGGCTGACGCTTCCAGCGAGGGGAAGTTATCGTTCTTTTGGGCCTCAACATCGCGCACCTGCATGGAGCCCTGCTCCACCAGTCCAAACCTGGAATTTGTGCCGCCAATATCGCCTACGAGGGAAAGTTTTGTCATAATAATGTGTCACTGCCACATGTCCTACAAAAGGGCAATCTCATAAAAGGGACATGGGTTGACTGGACGTGGCCGCTTCATAATTGTATGCGGTCCACACCATGACCCTTGATATTCAAACCGAATCCGCCAGACGGCGCACTTTTGCGATTATTTCACATCCCGATGCGGGTAAAACCACGCTGACCGAAAAGCTTTTGCTGTTTGGTGGTGCCATTCAACTCGCTGGCCAAGTGCGCGCCAAGGGCGATCGCAGGCGCACGCGCTCGGACTGGATGTCGATTGAACGGGCGCGCGGCATTTCCGTGGTCACATCAGTTATGACGTTTGAGTATAATAATTGCGTTTTCAATCTGCTCGATACACCGGGCCACGAAGACTTCTCGGAAGACACGTATCGCACTCTCACTGCGGTGGATGCGGCTGTGATGGTGATTGACGGGGCCAAGGGCATTGAAGATCGCACGCGCAAGCTTTTTGAAATTTGTCGGTTGCGCGACATTCCGATTGTCACTTTCGTCAACAAGTTTGACCGCGAAGCGCGTGAGCCTTTGGACCTGTTGGACGAGATTGAAAAAGGTTTGGCGCTAACGATTGTTCCAATGGTGTGGCCGATTGGCATTGGTAAAACTTTCGTGGGCACTTACGATTTGATGTCGCATCGTGTGCGCCGCATTGATGAAGACCCGGAGGGCCAAGCTGTATCGGGGTCAGAAGATAAATTGATTGATACTCTGCTGTCGCCTTCTGGTGCAGCACAATTTCGCGATGAGTTGGCGCTTCAACAAATGGCCGGGCAGAAGTTTGATCACCAAGCTTTTCTCGAGGGCCATCTCTCACCAGTTTACTTCGGTTCGGCTTTGAAAAACTTTGGTGTGCGTGATTTGCTTGATGCTCTTATTGCTTATGCGCCGCCCCCGCGCGACCAGAAAGCCCGCCAACGCATTGTGAAAGCGACCGAAGAAAAACTCACTGGTGTTGTTTTTAAGATTCAAGCCAACATGGATCCCAACCACCGCGACCGCATTGCTTTCATGCGCGTGGCATCAGGCAAGCTTATTCGTGGGATGCGGGTGAAGATTGTACGCACGGGCAAGAGCCTCGCTTTGAATGCGCCGCAGTTTTTCTTTGCGCAAGATCGCTCATTGGCAGAAGAAGCTTTTGCTGGAGACGTGGTGGGTATTCCCAACCATGGCGTGCTGCGCATTGGCGATACATTGACCGAAGGCGAAGACATTGTGTTCACTGGGGTGCCAAGTTTTGCACCAGAAATTTTGCGGCGTGTGCGTTTGGGTGACCCTATGAAGGCCAAGAAATTAAAATCGGCGCTAGAAGAATTGGCTGAAGAAGGTGTGGTGCAATTGTTCACGCCGATTGATGGCTCTGGGGCCATTGTTGGTGTGGTGGGGGCTTTGCAGCTTGATGTTTTGGCTGATCGTTTGGCAAATGAATATGGGGTGCCAACAACGTTCGAGACCACGCGTTTTGAAATTCTGCGTTGGATTTCCTGCGCTGATTCCAAAACTATGGATGGCTTTCAAGAAGCTAACCGTTCTTCAATTGCCCACGATCTTGATGGTGCGCCGGTGTTTATGGCATCATCGGCGTTCAATTTGAATTATGCTTTGGAGCGAACACCTGCGATGAAAGCCGAAACGATCAAGGAAATTCACGCATGACACTGCCTTATGATTTTGATTTTCTGCATGTGTTCTCCGTGCTGTGGATTTTTATCATGTGGGGGCTTTACGGGCCCGTGCTGAAGCATTTTGGCCATGGCACTTTGAATGCTCAACTTCATGTGGTGCGATTGAAATGGATGCGGATGCTTTTACACAGCAGGCGCGAGAACCGGGTGTTTGACGGAATTTTGTTGGGGCATATTTCTGGTTCTATGTCATTTTTTGGTTCGGCCACATTGATCGTTCTTGCGGGGCTTGTGGGCACTTTGGCGTCGATCAACAGTGTGCATTCCTCGCTGAGTCAAATGGCATTTTTTCCACCTGTTAGTCTTGGCATGTTTACGGTCTATTTTGCTGCAATCACCTTGATTATGGCCATTTGCTTTTTCTCGTTCACATATGCCATTCGTAAATTGGCTTATAGTTTGGCGATGATTGGCGGGCTTGATGAAGCACCTGCTGATACGCCACAAGCGAAAGTTATGATTGAGCAAACAGCAACAGTTCTCACGCAATCATTAAAGAGTTTGAACAATGGCATTCGTGGATTTTATTTTGCCGTGGCTTCGATATTTTTATTTGTAGGACCCGTACCATCGATCATCGCAACGTTTGCTCTCAGCTTGTTGCTGTTCTATCGCCAAGGCCTTTCAACTGAAGCCTTGGCGATTGAGCGCTATGTTGAGGCCATGCATGAAGCAGGCGACTAAGTTATTTCAGCTTCGCTGCTTCGCTGGCTAATTTTTCAATCCCTGCCCAATCGCCTGCTGCAATCAAGGCTTTTGGAATCATCCATGAGCCACCCACAGTGATGACGTTGTTCAATTTCAAATAGCTTGGGGCCAATGCTGGAGTTATTCCTCCGGTTGGACAGAATTTTATTTGTGGCAACGGCGAGGCAAGACTCGCCAAATAAGGCGCACCACCTGCGGGTTCGGCGGGGAAGAATTTTTGAATAGTATAACCCCATTCCAACAGTGCCATGCACTCGCTGGCGGTTACACCACCCGGAAGCAAGGCAATGTCTTCATCTTCGGCGGCACTTAAAAGTTTGCCCGTTGAACCAGGGGAAACTGCAAAGGTGCACCCCGCTTTGCGGCTGTCTCGTAATTGTTGCGCTGTGAGAACTGTGCCAGAACCAATCACAGCACCTTCAACTTCAGCCACAATGGCGCGGATGGAGTCGAGAGCGGTTTCCGTGCGCAAGGTGATTTCCAAAACCGGAAGGCCGCCGCGCACGAGTGCTCGTGCCAATGGCACTGCGTCTTTGACGTTTTCAATCACCATCACTGGAACGACAGGGGCTAATTTTAGGGCGGCCTCGAGATTTTTTTGGTGGGTTGGAGTCATTTATGAATTCCCCTGTCTGCCGTCACCCCTGCGAAAGCAGGGGCCCAGCTTTGGTTGTGTTGGGTTAAAGAAAGCTGGGTTCCTGCTTTCGCAGGAATGACGGACTATAGTGGAATTGGCCATCATACCATCCCGAAAATTGAGGCGCCTTGATCGGCTCTTCCTGCGAGGTTTCTGAAGGCTGCGAAGAGTTCGCGGCCAGTGCCGACTTCATTGCTGGCCATATCTTTTGTGGCCAAAGGCCTCGCAGAGAATTCTTTTGCATCGACCAAAATATCTAATGTGCCTGAGGTTGCATCAATGCGGATAATGTCACCATCGATGATTTTAGCAATCGCCCCACCGTCGGCGGCTTCAGGTGTCACATGAATAGCGGCTGGCACTTTGCCGGATGCGCCTGACATGCGGCCATCGGTGATCAGCGCCACGCGGTAACCCAAATCTTGCAACACGGCCAAAGGTGGTGTCATGCGGTGAAGTTCTGGCATGCCGTTGGCTTTGGGGCCTTGAAAGCGCACCACTGCGATTACATCTCTGTTCAACTCGCCTGCTTTGAAAGCTTCATGCAATTCTTCTTGAGAATGGAACACGCGGGCTGGCGCTTCAATAATATGACGATCCGCCGGAATAGCTGATGATTTAATCACAGCGCGGCCCAGTGGCCCTTCGAGCACATTGAGCCCACCTGTAGCTTGGAAGGGTTCGGCCACGCCACGCAACACGGATGTATCGCCAGAGATTTTTGCGCATTCACGCCAAGTGAGTGAACCATCTTCTTTAAGAGCGGGCTCTTGCAAATAACCTTTAAGGCCTGTGCCCATAATCGTAGTTACATCTTCATGCAGCAAGCCTGCACTCAGCAATTCACGCATCAAAAGGCCCATGCCGCCTGCTGCGTTAAAGTGATTCACGTCGGCCTTGCCATTGGGATAAATTCTGGTGAGCAGCGGAATGACTTTTGAAAGTTCGGCTAAATCATCCCAAGTGAGCGCAATGCCTGCAGCTTGCGCCATGGCCACCACATGCATGGTGTGATTGGTGGAGCCACCTGTGGCGAGTAAGCCGACCACGCCATTGACCACGGCTTTTTCATCATAGATTTTACCAATCGGGGTGTAGTTATTTCCAATCGTAGAAATACTCAGCGCTTGTTTGGCCGAGGCCTTGGTGATTTCATCGCGAAGCTCGGTGCCTGGATTCACAAATGTGGAACCGGGCAAATGCAGACCCATAATTTCCATGAGCATTTGGTTGGAATTGGCAGTGCCATAAAATGTACAGGTGCCGGGGCCATGATAGGCTTGAGATTCTGCTTCTAACAATGCTTCACGCCCCACTTTGCCTTGGGCATAAAGCTGGCGGATTTTACCTTTTTCTTCATTCGGCAAGCCAGAGGTCATGGGGCCAGCCGGAATGAACACGGCAGGCAAATGCCCAAATGATAATGCGCCAATGATGAGGCCCGGCACAATTTTGTCGCAAACGCCGAGATAAACACTTGAATCAAACATTTGATGCGAAAGGCCCACAGCGGTGGAAAGCGCAATCACATCGCGCGAAAACAGCGAAAGCTCCATGCCGGTTTCACCTTGGGTAACACCGTCACACATGGCGGGAACGCCGCCTGCCACTTGCGCCGTGCCGCCGGCTTCACGCGCTGCATCACGAATGATATTGGGATAATGTTCAAAAGGCTGATGGGCCGAGAGCATATCATTATACGAAGTGATGATTGCCAAATTGGGGCCAGTGCCATTGCGAAGGGCATCCTTGTCCCCAGCACCACACGCCGCATAGCCATGGGCGATGTTGGCGCAGCCTAAAGATTTGCGCTTGGGTTGATTGTCATGCGCGGCTTCAATTTTATGCAAATAACGCGCGCGGCTGTCTTTGCTGCGGGCGATGATTTTTTCGGTGACGGCGGAAACTGTTCTGTGTACGGACATTATGGACACCAATACAGATTTAAAGGTTTAGGCGAATGGAGCACGGCGCGCACTGGCATTTCGGTTTGATCAGCACCGCCTAAAGCTTTTTCAAGCACGGCCATTTTATCTGCCCCTTGAATATGCAGGCAAAGCTTTCTTGCAGTGAGAAGTCGTGGCAATGTGAAAGTGAGCCTTGGCTCGTCAGCGCCGGGCGCTGTCATCGTGATAAGTGAATGGGCTTGTTCGATATCAAGGGCAGCACTCAAGTTATCGCCACCGGGGAAAAATGACGCCGTGTGGCCATCATTGCCCATGCCCAAAATAGCTATATCAAAGCGCGAGAGATTTGCAGCATTGGGATTTTGATAAAGCGGAATAAATTGAGCAAGCGAAGCCTCATTTTGCAAGAGCGATTCTTTTACCAGTTTTGCATTGGAGCGCGGGCTTGCCTCATCCACTTGGCGTTCATCCACCAAAGTGATCTGCACATTTTTCCACTCCAACTTGAGCTGAGACAGGCTCACAAAAAATGGCTTTGGGGTAGAGCCTCCTGAAACGGCCAACACTGCAAATCCGCGCTCGGCAATTGCATCCCGCAACCATAAAGCCACATCGCCAGCGAGTGCTTTTGCCAATTCTGCGCCTGACTTAAAATCGCGCCGTGTTTCAATCATGGGTGGGGTGCCTCATACCAGGTGCGGCCGTCGCGCTCGATCATGGCAATGGCCTGAGTTGGCCCCCAGGTGCCCGATGTATATGATTTTGGCGACTCGGCAGATTCTTTCCAATGGTCTAAAATTGGATCAATGAATTTCCAAGCGGCTGTCACTTCGTCGCGGCGCATGAACAGGGTTTGATTGCCGCGCACAACATCCATCAACAAGCGCTCATAAGCATCAGGGTTGCGGGCATTGAAGGATTCGGCAAAGGTCATATCTAGCGGCACTTGCTTCAAACGCATGCCGCCGGGGCCTGGGTCTTTGATCATCAAGAACAATTTCACGCCTTCATCTGGCTGCAAGCGGATGACCAACCGATTTGGCTCTATCGGGCCTGCAGTTTTATCAAACACTGAATGCGGCACAGGCTTGAACTGCACCATGATTTCTGACACCCGTGATGGCAGGCGCTTGCCAGTGCGCAGATAGAACGGAACGCTATTCCAGCGCCAAGAGCCAATTTCTGCTTTGATCGCCACAAAAGTTTCGGTGTTAGAATTGGTGCCGAGCTCTTCAAGATAACCATTGACCGCACCTGTTGCGGATGCGCCCTTAATATATTGGCCGCGCACCACATGTTGATCAATGTTGGCCGTAGTGATGGGTTTCAAAGATTTGAGCACTTTAAGCTTTTCATCGCGCACTGCATTGGCTTCCATTGAGGTTGGTGGCTCCATGGCCACCAAACATAAAAGCTGCAACATGTGGTTTTGCACCATGTCGCGCAGCGCCCCTGCCGTGTCATAATATCCGGCACGGCCTTCAACGCCTAAAGTTTCGGCCACAGTGATTTGCACGTGATCAATGTGAGCCGAATTCCACACGGGCTCAAAAAGCGCATTGGCAAAGCGCAGTGCCATAAGGTTCTGCACAGTTTCTTTGCCAAGGTAATGGTCAATACGGTAAATTGCGGGTTCTCTAAACACCTTGCCAATAACTTCATTCAAAGCTTTGGCTGATGCGCCGCTTTTGCCCACGGGCTTTTCAATGACTACACGGGTGAGCGGGGTGACCAGATTGTGATTGCCCAACCTTTCACAAATGGGGCCAAACAAATCGGGGCCAACGGCGAGATAAAAAATACGGGCACGGTCCTGAAAATCTTTCAGCTTGGCTTCTAGTTTGGGCCAGCCATCATCTTTGCTGGCTTCGGCTGCGATGTAAGACAGTCGCGCCAGAAAACGCACCACTGTTTCAGGAGGCCGCAATTTCTCATCGACAAATGATTCGAGTGCTGCGGTGGCGAAGGCTTTAAATTCATCATCACTCATCTCGCGGCGCGAGGTGCCGACAATGCGGGCTTCAGCCGGCAGTTGGCCCTGTTCATCGCGGTGAAATAGAGCGGGGATCAATTTGCGCTGGGCTAAATCGCCGGTAGCGCCAAAAACAATAATGTCAAAAATATCGACTGGAACGATGCGGGTGGTCATTGTTTCTCTTGTACTCCAGTTTTGAGGTGCGCCCCTCATAAATCTTCTGAAGGGGGGTGTACACAAGTGAAAAGTCTCTGGCAATAAAACTATCGGTATGATTTATAGCAGGAAGGCCATGCAGTTTTATAAGGGATATCGTCATGATTTTGTGTTGCGGTGAAGCGCTCATCGATTTTTTGCCTCGAAAAGGTGCTGATGGAGCAGACGTGTATCAACCGTTTAACGGAGGTTCGATTTATAACACTGCAATCGCACTTGGGCGGCTTGGGGCTGCTGTTTCCTATTTTGGTGGCCTTTCAACTGATTTCTTTGGCGATAATTTGATTGCGGGCTTGAAGGAAAGCCATGTGGATATTCGGCCCGCAAAGATTCAGGCCTTGGATACAACATTGGCTTTGGTGAAACTGGTCGATGGGCAAGCGCGTTATATATTTATTGATGCGGCATCAGCTGGGCGCATGGTGACAAAAAAAGATTTGCCAAAATTATCTAAAGCTTGTGCTGCGCTGCATTTTGGTTCGATCAGCTTAATTCCTGAACCTTGCGGTGGGGCTTTTGAAGCTTTGATGAAGCGGGAGACTAAAACGCGGGTTATTTCGCTGGACCCAAATATCCGCCCTACTTTGATCAGGAGCAAGCGCGAACATATGGCGCGGCTCAATCGCCTCATTGCCATGGCTGATATTCTGAAAATTTCTGATGAAGATGTGCATTGGATGACGGGGCACCATGATTTTGCCAAGGCTGCAAAAGCGTGGCTGAAGAAAGGCCCTAAGATTATTGCCATCACCAGAGGCGGCGAAGGTGTTGAGATTTACACCAAATCCTATGCATTCACACAACAGGCACCGAAGGTTGTGATTGCTGATACGGTTGGTGCAGGCGATACATTTACTGCTGGCTTTTTGGCCACGCTTTTAAAAGATGGCAACCTGACGAAAAAAGCACTTGCTGCAATCAGTGAAGTTAACTTGCGCCACGCTGCTGATTTTGCAGCGCGTGCTGCGGCGGTTACCTGCACAAGACCGGGGGCAAACCCACCTTGGGCACGCGAGATGGAATGAAGTTTCCCGTTGACGATATTATAGGTGACCTCAAGGCCGCGCTTAGCTCGCGGCCTTGTGTTATTCTGGTGGCGGAACCAGGGGCTGGCAAAACCACGCGAGTGCCGCTGGCTTTGCTGTCTGAGCCATGGCTATCGGATAAAAAGATTTTGATGCTTGAACCACGCAGACTTGCTGCACGCGCTGCCGCTTCGCGCATGGCGCAAACATTGGGCGAAGAACTGGGGCAGACCGTGGGTTACACGGTGCGGCTGGAGCGCAAAGTTTCAAAAACCACCCGCATTGAAGTTGTGACTGAGGGAATTCTGACGCGGCGCTTACAGGCAGACCCTGAATTATCTGATACGGGCCTGATTATTTTTGATGAGTTCCATGAGCGCAGCTTGGATGGCGATTTAGGGTTAGCGCTTTCGCTTGATGTGCAGCGTGGGCTTCGCGACGATTTGAAAATTCTTGTGATGTCAGCGACGCTCGACACTGAGAGGCTTTCAGCACATCTATTGGCTGCGCCTGTGATCAATGCCAAGGGCCGCATGTTTCCGGTGGAGACGCGACACCTTGAGAAGACCACTCGGCAAACACTGGTGGCTGATGCCGTGCGTGCGATTTCGAAAGCCTTGCGTGAAGTGAAAGGCAGTGTGCTGGTGTTTTTGCCTGGCGAAGGTGAAATTCGGCGTGTGGAACAATCACTGCTTGTCGAAGGAGTTCCTGACAATACTAATGTGCGCCCGCTTTATGGGGCCATGGCTTTGGCTGATCAGGATGCGGCAATTAAGCCAGCGCAAAATGGGCGGCGCAAAATTGTGTTGGCCACGACGATAGCTGAAACTTCACTCACCATTGATGGTGTGGAGGCGGTGATAGATACAGGCTTTAAACGCTCGCCTCGCTTTGACCCTGCTTCCGGCATGACAGCTTTAGAAACGGTGCGCGTGAGCCACGCTTCGGCGGAACAGCGCAAAGGCCGCGCTGGGCGTGTGGGGCCTGGCATTTGTTATAGGCTATGGCCAGAGGGGGAAACGCGGGCGCTGCTTTCCCATGATGATCCAGAAATTCGCATTGCGGATTTATCATCCTTGGTATTGGAGTTAGCCAATTGGGGCGTGATCACGGTGGATGGTTTGCCATGGTTGGAAGCGCCGCCTGCTGCTGCCTTTAACCAAGCTCAGGATTTGCTGAAATCACTTGGGGCATTGGAACGCTCCAATAGGATCACTGATCATGGCCGCGCTATGGCTAAACTTCCATTGCATCCGCGCCTTGCGCATATGGTGATCGCCGGAAAGAACTTAGGCGCTGGTGCGCTGGCTGCTGATCTTGCCGCGCTGATTTCAGAGCGCGATGGTTTACCTCGCGATTCATCTGTCGATGTTGAAACGCGGTTGCTGCATGTGCGGGGTTCGGCGCGGGAACGAATGAAATTGGTGGCACGGCAAATTCGTGAGGGGGCTGATATCAAGAATGACAGTGCGGAAATTTCGCATGGTGTTCTGTTGGCTTTCGCTTACCCTGACCGCATTGCACAAAAGCGCGGGAGCCTTGGCCGCTTTCGCATGGCCAGTGGGGCTGGAGCCATTGTTCCAGCGCATGATCTGTTGGCGAAGGAAGATTATATTGCAGTGGCTTTGTTGGACGGAACGCAGGTGGATGCGAAGGTGTATTTGGCTGCCCAGCTTTCTCGTGCTGAGATTGGGCTTCATTTCAAAAACCTCATCATGGAAACTTCGGGAGTGTTTTGGGACGCGAAAGCCAATGCCGTAAGTGCGGCGCGCAGCATCAAACTAGGAGCTCTGGTTTTGGAAGAACGGGCCTTGGCCATGCCAGAGCCAGACGCGTTACAAGCGGCCATGGCGCAAGGTGTTCAAGCCATGGGATTGAGCTCATTGCCGTGGAGTGATGCAGCAAAAATGTTCCGTGCACGGATTATATTTTTAGCGCGCGTGATGCCAGAAGCGAGCTGGCCTGATTTTTCTGATAGTCATTTTCTGGCACATGTTTCTGAGTGGTTGCAACCCTATCTCGCTGGCATGAGCCGCAAAGCCCATCTTGTAAATTTAGATATGTTGGCAATTTTGCGCGGCCTAATTGACCCTGCTTTGCTTTCTAAAATTGAAAAGCTGGCCCCAACGCGCATGGAGGTGCCGGGCGGCGGACAGTATAAAATTGATTATGACATTGAGGGTGATCCGGTGCTCAGTGTGCGTTTGCAAGAAATGTTTGGTATGAAATCAGCACCACAAATTGCTGAAGGCAGGGCACGTTTGAAGATTGAGTTGTTATCCCCCGGTGGCAAACCAGTGGCCGTTACGCAATCCATGGAAACATTCTGGGTGAACGCTTATCCTGATGTGCGCAAAGATATGCGCGGGCGATACCCCAAACATTCATGGCCGGAAGATCCGCTCACAGCTGTTGCCGTTGCACCAAGACGGTTGCGCTGAGTCTATATGTGGAGCAAATCCTTATCGCAAAAGTCTTCAACTTTTGCGGGATTTGCTCTAAGCGCTGCCGATAAATATGCCGGAGAGAAACACCAACATGCCGCCCAAAGCAATTTGCAAGGCGGCTTTGAAGAACGGCGTATCCATATATTTCCAGCGGATCCATGAGATAATGCCAAGCTCTATTATCACCACGGCCACTGCTAAAATAAAAGCTGAGTGGAAATTGGTGAGCAAGAACGGCAACGTGTGACCAAGGCCGCCAACAGCAGTCATGATTCCAGAAGCAAGCCCGCGAATGAGGGGGTGCCCGCGGCCAGTCAACTTTCCATCATCTGAAAGACCTTCGGCAAGGCCCATCGATATGCCAGCGCCAATTGAGGCGGCAACACCAACCAAAAATGTTTGCCAGGTATTGCCAGTGGCAAAGGCCGCAGCAAAAATTGGCGCTAGTGTTGAAACCGAGCCATCCATCAACCCTACAAGGCCGGGCTGCACCACTTGCAACAAAAACAAGCGGCGCTGGGTTTCATTTTCATCCACCTTGGCATCGGTGGTCAAATGCTCCAGCCCAAGTTTAGAGGCCAATGATTCATGGCCTTTTTCAGCGGCAGCAAGATCAGTCAAAAGCTTTTTAACTTGTGGGTCAGCGGAACCGTCGGCGGCTTGCGTGTAAAAACGGTAATTCTCAAGCTCAATCACTTCAGCGCGCTTGCGCATGGCATCAATGCCAAGCTTGTTAAGCATCCAAGCGGGTTTGTGTTTTACAAATCCGTTAATGTCGGCGCGCCTGATCAGGGGAATAAAATCACCGAATTTTTTACGATACAAATCAGTCAAGCTGCGGCGGTGCTCGTGCTCTTCTTCCGCCATTTCCACAAACACTTTGGCCGAGGCTGGATAATCGCCCATCAAAGCATGGGCAAAACCAGCATAGGCCCGCGCATCATCATCTTCGCTTGATATAGCAAGGGCGATGATTTCTTGTTCGGTGAGGTCGGAAAAAGTTTTCAAGGGAAACTCCTAATAATTATTTAGGATGTATCACACCCTTTTTCAAAACAATATTGCCGTAAAGCCGTGCTTCGCTGGTGGCGACAATAGCATAACAGCCTTTCACACGGTCATAAAATTCAGTGCCAGCCAAAGCCGAAATGTGGCCCTGTGGTTCCCATTTTTTTACAATCGCTTCAAATTCGATAAACACGGGTTCCATAAGCATAGGATCGTGATTTGCTGCCGGGCGAAAAGCGCAATCAGGAACCATCTCATCCAAACTCATAACGGAGAGAATTGCATCGAGCACGGCAGTTGCACTGTGGCCATCGGCCCGCACCAAACGTTTGGCATCGGCATCAGCGGGGTAATTGCCATCAACTATGGCAATTTCATCGCCATGCCCCATGGCGCGCAGCACCTTTAAAAGCTCGGGTCCGAGCAATGGGTTTAAACCTTTAAGCATTTACCGCCTCTTTAAATAATACATCACGATCAATTATGAAATTTGCAAATAAAGGCAGGCTAGCTGCCCCCTTTGCTCTGGCATCCACACCAATCAAGCCTTCAACAATTTTCAACGGCGCGATGCCGCGTTGATCAAGCTTTTGCAAATTTTCTTGAATGCCAGACACAATGCGTTGGCGCACCGCAGCTGGAATGGCGCCGTCAATAATAATAGCTTCAAACTCCATCACTGAAGCTGCAACTAAACTGGCATAGGCAAGGCTTTGTGATGTCAAAGCAATCCACTGGTCAAGGGCAGCACCTACTTCAGACCAATCATCGCGGCTGCGCGAAAGTAATAACGGGTCACGACCTTCAGCTAACAGCAGCCTTTCAAGTTGATAGGTTGAAGCATGTCTGATCAATTGTTCTGTTCCATTTGGCCCGGGAACTGGAATTGGCCCCATTGCACCTGCATATCCGGTTCGACCTTGCAGTAGCGAACCATTGATCACAATGCCGCCGCCAATAAAGAAGCCTATATAGAAATATGCAAAATCTTGAAACTCTTTGCCACGGCCAAAAAGCAATTCTGCAGCGCAAGCTGCTGTTGCGTCGTTGCACGGAAAAACTGGGAAATTACAAATCTTTGAAAGTGCGCTCATCAAATCAAAGCCACGCCATGCTTCTAATACATCATGCGGTGCGCCCACTTCTTCTTCCCAATTCCAGAGTTCAAAGGGGGCTGCAATCCCCAAGCCAGAAATTCGGGAGTGCAAATGTGAAGGCAAGCCAGACACCAGTTTGGCAATTCCGGTCTCAGCGAATTTTAGAAATTCCGAAGGGGTTGGAAAATGATAGGCTTGGCGCACGGTGGCACGCACATTTCCAGCCAAATCGAGCAAAACCAGATCGCCAGATCTGCGGCCCACTTTAAGGCCAATCGAAAATGCGCCATCTGGGTTAAGCTTGAATGGCGTTAAGGGTTGGCCCACTTTTCCGCGCTGTCTTTGGCCTTTAACGAGAAGCCCATCTTTCTCCAACTGGCGAACGATAACGGATACTGTTTGTGCTGAAAGTCCGGTAAGGCGAGCGATTTCTGCTTTTGGAAGTTGCCCGTGCTGGCGGATGAGAGAGAGCGCCAATCGCTCATTATAAAGCCTAACACCGATTTGCGATGTGCCACGCGACAAGGTTGAGCTTGAATTGCCCAGCTTTTCACCATTGCCACGTTCTATGTTCAAAACCTCTCCTAGCTGCCAGTTTTTCCAGCATATTCTTATGTTTTGCATGACCATCTCGCAAGCCTGATTAACTGTCAATAAATAAATCAATTGGATTTACTTATTGACAGTCTCTCATTTTTTCGTGCAGGATGCAAAATGAAAGGGGAGTACGCCGCTAACGTTTGCTCTTCAATCATCTCTAATTAGCATCATTTTGGCCCTGCATGGGCCGTTCCATGGGAGGAATTCTAATGAAATCTATTCTTAAAGCTGCCCTCGTAGGCGTTGCACTCACAAGCTTTGCTTCTGCTGCCAATGCAGCTGGTGGCGTTTGCTTGATCACTAAGAACAACACCAACGCATTCTTCGTGAAAATGAAGGAAGGCGCTGAAGCCAAAGCAAAAGAACTCGGCATTGAGTTCGCTGCTTCAGCTGGCAAAGTTGACGGTGATGCTGGCCCACAAATCGAAGCCATTGAAAACTGCGTAGCCGCAGGACACAAAGGTATTCTGATCACCGCATCTAACGATTCAGTAATTCCTGCACTCAAAGCTGCTCGTGCTGCTGGGTTGCTGGTTATTGCTCTCGATACACCAATTGGTGATGCTGACGCTGCTGATACAACATTTGCAACTGACAACTTTGAAGCTGGTCTCTTGATTGGCAAATGGGCTCTTGCAACCATGGGCGCAGATGCTGCCAAGTCTGCCAAGATCGGTATGCTCGATATCAACAAAGACAATATCTCAGTTGACGTTGCTCGCGACACAGGCTTCCTCACAGGTTTCGGCATTGCTGTTCCTGATTTGAAAGTTATGGGTTCGGAAACTGATACGCGCGTGATCGGTCACGAATCTTCAGGTGCAAACCCAGAAGGCGGCTTGAAGTCTGTTGAAAACTTGCTCGCCAAGAACCCAGACATGAACGTGATCTACACAATTAACGAACCAGCTGCTGAAGGCGCCTTCCAAGGCATGAAAGCTGCTGGCAAGGAAAAGCAAGCTCTTGTTGTTTCAGTTGACGGTGGCTGCCCAGGTGTGAAGTCAGTAACTGACGGCATCATCGGTGCAACTTCCATGCAGTTCCCATTGTTGATGGCATCCAAGGGCGTAGAAGCCGTTGCTGCTTTCGCAAAAGATGGCACCAAGCCAGCGAATTCGGATGGCCTGAACTACTTCAACACCGGCGTTCAATTGATCACCGACAAGCCAGCTGAAGGCGTTCCATCGATCACTTCGGCTGAAGGCGCAAAAATCTGCTGGGGCTAATATCCCTTACAAATTTTTGAGTTGAAACAAGTGAAGGGCGGCTGTTAAGGTCGCCCTTCATACTAAGAGCGGACAACACGCTCAAATTTAGAAAAGTCTAGGCAAGGGGAACGGCTATGAGCGAAAAGGCAGCACCAACCAAAGTCATTTCTGATTTTGAAGCAACATTGAATAAGGCCGATGTGAAGGTCGCGTCGTTTGAAAACAATGCAGCCGGCATATTGCCAAAGCTCCAGAGTTTCTTGCAAAGTTATAATACCGCCATTCCGGTTTTTGTTTTGTTGTTGAGCTTATTCATTTTCGGCTTCACCTCTGATGGCCGCTTTTTTACAGCCAGCAATCTCTCAACAGTGTTCCAACAAGTAACGGTGATTGGCATAATCGCAATTGCCCAAACCATCATCATTTTAACCGCAGGCATTGATCTTTCAGTCGGTGCTATCATGGTTTTGGTTTCAATTGTGATGGGAAAATTAGCAGTCCAATCTGGTGTACCAGTTCCCTTTGCATTGCTTGCGGGCGGTTTTGCTGGTGCCTTAATGGGATATCTAAATGGCACATTGGTAACGCGCTTAAGGCTTCCGCCCTTCATCGTAACACTCGGCACACTTTACATTTATTCAGCACTTAAGATTTGGTATTCGGCTTCAGAGTCAATTCGCGCAACCGATACAGAAAAGATAGCGCCTGATCTAATTGCACTGGGTTGGGATGTTTTCAATGTTGTTGACAAAGGCAGCATTTTCTTTGGGGCCAAATTAAAAATCGGCGGCGTTTGCTTCATTCTATTGGCCGTCCTTATTTGGTATCTTTTAAACCGCACCGCCTGGGGCCGCCATGTTTATGCTGTTGGTGATGATGCCGACTCAGCACTGTTAGCTGGTGTTCAAACCGATAAAATTTTGCGCTCGGTCTATTTGGTGGCAGGCCTCATTTGCGCGTTCGGTGCTTGGGTGCAAATTGGCCGCGTTGGTGGCACTGTAACTCCTTTAGCGGGTGAAACTGCAAACCTCGACTCGATCACTGCCGTTGTGATTGGTGGCACCTCATTGTTTGGCGGGCGCGGTTCAATCGTAGGGTCAGTTCTCGGCGCTATTATTGTGGGCGTCTTCCGAAACGGCCTCTCCTTATCCAACGTAGATGTCTTATGGCAAGATTTCACCGTCGGCTTCCTCATCATCACAGCTGTTGCAATTGACCAATGGATCAGAAAGGCTTCGGCATAATCATGGCAAAATCAGTGACTACAAAAGCCAAACCTGCACCGAAAAAGGCAGCTGCCAAAAAACCAGCAGCGCTCTCCACCATGGTCGTTGAAGCAAAACCCGTTGCGGCTGCTAAACCAAAACGCGAACCCATTCTTACAACACGCAATCTGGTGAAGCGTTATGGCCGCGTGACCGCCTTAGACCACGCCAACTTTGATCTTTACCCCGGCGAAGTGCTGGCCGTAATCGGCGATAACGGCGCTGGTAAAACCTCACTGATCAAAGCCATTTGCGGTGCTGTCACTCCCGATGAAGGCGAGATAACACTGGAAGGCAAAACGGTCCACTTCAAGTCACCGCTCGATGCGCGCAATGCTGGCATTGAAACGGTGTATCAAAACTTGGCGCTTTCTCCGGCCTTGTCGATTGGCGACAATATGTTCCTTGGCCGTGAATTGCGTGTGCCTGGCCCGCTTGGAAAATGGTTCCGCCTGCTCGATAGGCCGGCCATGGAAAAGCGTGCCCGCGACAAACTAACGGAGCTTGGCTTGATGACCATTCAAAACATCAGCCAGGCCGTTGAAACCTTGTCGGGTGGTCAACGCCAAGGTGTGGCCGTGGCGCGCGCTGCAGCGTTTGGGTCTAAAGTTGTAATCATGGATGAACCCACGGCAGCACTTGGTGTGAAAGAATCACGCCGCGTGCTGGAACTTATTCAAGACGTTAGAAAACGCGGCATGCCAATTGTGCTCATCTCACATAACATGCCGCATGTTTTTGAAGTGGCTGACCGTATCCACATTCATCGTTTGGGAAAACGCCTCTGCGTAATCAACCCAAAAGAATATACCATGTCGGATGCTGTGGCCTTTATGACGGGTGCCAAAGAACCGCCAAAGGAATTGATGGCCGACTAATGGCTGACGCACCAAAACTTGCAAGTCTCATCCGCGAAAAGTCGGGTGAGGCTTTGCGTTATATGGTGGCTGTTGCTGGGGCTCCGGCATCTGGCAAATCCACGCTCGCCGAACACTTGCGCGATGCACTTATTGCCCAAGGCGAGACCGCTATTGTGGTGCCCATGGATGGCTTTCATTTTGATGACGCAATTCTCAATGCGCGTGGCCACCGCGCGCGCAAAGGTGCGCCGCACACCTATGATATGCGTGGCTTTGAAGTTCTTTTGAAACGGCTAAAATCCGGCGAGGCCGATATTGCTATTCCAGTGTTTGATCGCAGCATGGAGCTTTCGCGAGCCGCTGCCGAAATTGTGACGGATGAGGCCAAATTTATTTTGGTGGAAGGCAATTATCTTCTCTTAAAACGAAGCCCATGGGACCGCCTAAAGCCGCTGTTTGATTATTCGATTTTTGTCAGTGAACCCATTGATGAATTGGAGAAGCGTTTGATTAAGCGCTGGCTTGATCACGGTTTTGATTTGGCTTACGCAAAGAACTGGATTGCCAGCAATGATCTCCTCAATATTAAAACGGTGATTGATGAGAGTGCGGCGGCAGATATTATCGTTACTTAAAAAACCTCATTCGCCGTGAAACTCTTAATCCGCCCAAATCCGCCCACCACATAAATCATCTTGGGCATCATGCGCCAAAAGCTAAAATCACCAAAGCCAGCATAGATCGCCGCATAGGGATGTTGAGCAATATAACGATAGCGCAACTCATCTTCAGCTTGTGTGATATTGCCTACGATGGTGGCTCGAAAGCCAACAAGCGCATCTCCCTCAGGCGGAAGATCAGCCACCAGCAGGCTGGCTGCGGAATTTACCTGAAGAGATTTTGTGTGCCGTGCCAATTGCGAAAACAAAAACACAGGCAATCCGGCCGCATCTGTGGCCACATTCACCAAGGCGCCAAATGGTGCTCCAGTCTCAAAATCCACCACACTCAAAGTTCCAGTTTTTGCCCCGTTCAAAACCGTCTTTATTTGCTCAATCATCGCCTCTCGCCTTTTGTTCTGGGGCGCGTTAATGTCTCCGCCACAATTTGTTCCAGTTTTATACCTATCGAGCTGGCACGATAACAATAGGGATGACGACATATGCCAATAGTGGCTCTGGTTGACGACGATCGTAACATTCTAACATCCGTGGGCATGGTGCTGGAAGCTGAAGGCTATACCGTGCAGAAATACAATGATGGTGCAGCGGCCTTGCAAGGCTTGCAAGACAACCCGCCTGATATGGCCATTTTCGATATTAAAATGCCGCGCATGGATGGCATGGAGCTTTTGCGCCGTATTCGCCAAAAAACCGATCTGCCGGTAATTTTCCTCACTTCCAAAGATGACGAAATCGACGAGCTTTTCGGCCTCAAAATGGGGGCCGATGATTTTGTGAAGAAACCCTTTTCGCAGCGGCTGCTGGTTGAACGGGTTAAAGCCGTATTGCGCCGTGCCGTGCCGCGCGATGGCAGTCCTATTATAACCGATGCCACAAAAATTATTGAGCGCGGCAAACTGGTGATGGATTCTGATCGCCATGCTTGCACCTGGGTTGGCCAAAATGTGACTTTGACCGTCACAGAATTTTTGATTTTGCAAGCCTTGGCTTTACGCCCTGGCATTGTGAAGAGCCGCGATGCTTTGATGGACGCTGCCTATGATGATCAGGTTTATGTTGATGACCGCACCATAGACAGCCACATCAAACGCCTGCGCAAAAAGTTTAATCAGGTTGACGAAAGCTTTGACGGCATTGAAACGCTCTATGGCGTGGGCTACCGTTTCAAAGAGCAATAAGCGACAAGGAAAGGCGCCGCACCGCGATGCCTGAGCCATTCAAAGATTTAGACTCTGAAGACCTTCACGACCACGACGAGGGCAGCTTAGCCACACCTAAAAAGCCCTCGCGTAGAATCTTGAACAGGCTGGCTCCCGCCAGCCTCACAGCCCGCATAGCGCTCATCAACATTCTCGGTCTGGTTATTCTGGCCATTGGCATTTTATATTTCAATCAGTTCCGCCAAGGCCTGATCAATGCCCGGGTTCAAAGCTTGTTGGTGCAGGGGCAAATCATTGCGGCAGCAGTTGCGGGTTCAGCAACTGCTGATACCAGCTCTATTGTAATCAACCCAGATTCACTTGATGATTCCGATGGCAATGCCGATGCTGAGCAAAGCAGTTTGGATTTTCCGATTAGCCCAGAAACTGCCGGCCCGGTTCTAAAACGCCTCTTGGCCAACACCACCATCCGCGCACAGATTATTGATACGGGCGGCAATATGGTTGTGGATTCAAGCTATCTCTATGGCGGCAATGACATTGTTCAAACCAATATCAGTCCTCTTGGCGCGGGCACCGAAAATTTTGGCTCTCGAAACATAAACCGCGTACTCGATTGGTTTTTTGCTTATGATTATCCAATCCATGCTGATTATGGACTGGACAGTAACAATGAAGTGCCTGAGGTGAAGGCCGCTTTAAATGGCGCATCAGTAAGCATTGTGCGCCTCAATGATAACCGCGAAATTATTGTGTTGGTTTCAGTCCCCGTGCAACGTTTCAGAGCCGTGCTTGGAGCGCTTATTCTCTCGACACAAGGCGGCGAAATTGATGGTGTATTGCGTGCCGAACGGCGCGTAGTTCTTTACACATTTGGATTTGCGGCCTTTGTGGCGCTTATGCTTTCTGCATTATTGGCGGCCACTATTGCGAGCCCCATTCGAAAACTTTCAGCCGCAGCCGACCGGGTGCGAAGAGGCATTAACAAGCGTGTGGAAATTCCAGATTTTACTGGTCGCAGTGATGAAATTGGCCAGCTTTCAGGTTCGTTGCGCGATATGACAGGGGCACTTTATACGCGCATTGAAGCCATCGAAGCTTTTGCTGCTGATGTGAGCCATGAACTTAAAAACCCCCTCACCTCGCTTCGCAGCGCTGTTGAAACTTTGGGCTTTGTGAAAACGGATGAGCAGCGCAAGCGCCTCATTGAAATCGTTGTTGATGATGTAAAGCGCATGGACCGTTTGATCACTGACATTTCTGATGCTTCACGGCTTGATGCTGAACTTGCCCGCAATGAAACCAGACCTGTTGATCTCTCAAAGCTTCTGGGCAGTATTGTCAATCTTGCCAATGAAATGGGCAAAGATGGAGAGGCTGAAATTTTGCTGGTGGTGCAACCTGTGACCGAGAAAAATAAAGCGGCGACCAAATATACTGTGCTGGGCAATGACTCGAGGTTGGGCCAGGTGTTTCGCAACTTGATTGACAATGCTCGTTCCTTCACAACACCTAACACAAAAGTTTATGTGCGTGTGCGCCGTTTGGGTGATGATGTTGAAATTCGCGTTGAAGACCATGGCCCCGGCATTCTGCCAGAAAATCTTGAGCGGGTGTTTGAGCGCTTTTATACCGATCGCCCGGTGCAGCATTTTGGCCGCAACTCTGGTTTAGGGCTGGCCATTTCGCGCCAAGTGGTTGAGGCCCATAAGGGGTCAATCATTGCGGAAAATCGTTTGGGCAAAGCCCAGTCAGATCAAGACCGTGCTGTGTTGGGGGCACGGTTTGTGGTGCGCATTCCGGCAATTGCCCAAAATTGGTCAGTAATAAACCAGTCATGACCTTGCAAAATTTTTATGCCAGTTGTGTCGCCATCGGTGAATTTGGCCTGCTTATTCGCGGGGAGTCTGGCAGCGGAAAATCTGACTTGGTGCTGCGCCTACTTGAGGAAGCTCAGGGCGCGGCGTTGGTGGCGGATGATCAGGTTTTGATTGTTGAAGATGGAGTTGCGCTCATTGCTTGTGCACCGCCAATTTTGGCCGGAAAACTTGAAATCAGGGGCCAAGGCATTGTAACAAGACCCTATCTTGCCAACGTAAAGCTTAGCCATATTATCGATCTCGTCGTACCTTCTGAAATTCCTCGAATGCCTGAAGCACATGAACTTCAAACAATCCTGTTGGGGCGGCAGTTTCCGCGCCTTTATCTTGATGGTAAACAAGCCTCGGCACCCGCACGCATTCGTGCTTTTTTGCAGCGATAAGTCTTTTCATGACGGGTATAAAAGCGCTAAGCAATGCCTTCGAACAAACTGGGGTTTTGCAAGTGATAATTAACAAGGTTGGCACTTTATGATTGGACTGGTTCTTGTCACCCATGGCCGCCTTGCTGATGAGTTCATTCATGCCTTGCAGCATGTGGTGGGTGTTCAGGAAAAAATTGAAGCCATTTGTATTGGTCCTGATGACCGCATGGATGTGCGCCGTGCTGACATTGCAGCGGCAGTGGAGCGGGTAAATGATGGTGACGGTGTTATGGTTCTCACCGATATGTTTGGCGGAACACCATCAAACCTTGCAATCTCGCTTTTGGAAGATGGCAAGGTTGAAGTTGTTGCTGGATTGAATTTGCCAATGCTGGTGAAGCTTGCGCGCGTGCGCAAAGATTGCAACTTGCATAAAGCTGCCGCCGCCGCCCAAGATGCAGGCCGCAAATATATCAATATCGCCAGTCAAGTTTTGGGGGACTAATGGCAACACTCTCCAAAGAATTGGCGATCATTAATCAGCGTGGTCTCCATGCCAGAGCTTCAGCTAAATTCGTAAAATGCGCAGAAGGTTTTGACGCCAATGTAAACGTAAGCAGGGAAGGCCAAACAGTGCCTGGAACCTCTATCATGGGGCTTATGATGTTAGCAGCCAGCATTGGCACATCCATCACTGTAGAAGCATCTGGGCCACAAGCAGAGGCAGCCATGCAGGCATTGGAAAATCTTGTCGCCACAAGATTCGACGAGGAATAATCTGGTTGAAATTCCTGCCTCTGCCTTAAAACCCGATGGCCGCCAATCTGAAACGGCAGCGGCCATTCAGCGTGGCGTGGGCAGATTGTTGCGGGCGCACAATTTTTCAATTCTAACCGAATTTACTTTGGCTTCTGGACGAAGAGCAGATGTGATTGGTTTGGCGCCTGATGGCACTTTGTGGATTGTTGAAATCAAATCATCTCCAGAAGACTTCAAAGCCGATAATAAATGGCCGGAATACCTCGATTACTGCGATCGCTTTTCATTCGCTATTCCGCTCACCATGGATCAACTTATGATGCCTGCAGAAGCAGGGCTTATTGTTGCCGATCAATGGGGTGCAGAAATTTTGCGCGAAGCTTCAAGCCACGCACTGCATGGTTCAAGGCGGCGCGCAGTTCTCATTGCCTTTGCCCAAGCCGGAGCCCAACGCTTACACGGTTTGTGGGATCCATAATTATTTCGGGGCGCGTTTTGCCAAAATGCGCTGCAAAGTGCGGCGGTGCATGTTAAGTCTGCGCGCGGTTTCTGACACATTGCGGCTGCACAATTCAAACACCCGTTGAATATGCTCCCACCGAACACGATCAGCCGACATTGGATTATCCGGCAAAGCATTGCGGTTTTCAGTGCTGCCCATCAATGCACCATAGACTGCATCGGCATCGGCAGGCTTGGCGAGATAATCAATCGCACCTAATTTAACAGCGGTTACGGCCGTGGCGATATTACCGTAACCTGTGAGCACCACCACACGCGCATCTGGCCTGGTGGCATGTAATGCTTCAATCACATCAAGGCCATTGCCATCGGTCAAGCGCAAATCAACCACGGCAAAGGCTGGCGCTTCTTTGCGCACTTCAGCAATGCCTTCGGCCACAGTATCAGCCAAGCGCACCACAAATCCACGGGTTTCCATGGCGCGGCCCAAACGGGTGAGAAAGGGCTTATCATCATCAACAAGGAGGAGCGTTTTTTCAAGGGTCTGGTTCATGGGTGGCTCTTTATACACTCTTGGCCTTAGGGTCTATCGCTTTGCTTAAATCAATCTCCTTGCGTGGCCAAGCCACGGTGATCACTGCGCCTTGTAAAGGTGCTTTTTGGTTTGACAAAGCAACGGCGGCCCCTGAGCGTTCCAGCAAAGTTTTGGCAATGAAAAGCCCAAGTCCCATGCCATCATGCTGGCCCACCTCTGATTGGCCATCAGCGCCATAGCCTGGTCTGGTGGTTACAAAGGGGTCGCCAAGCTGGTCAAAAATGGATTGGTCAAATCCCGGTCCATCATCGGAGACAGTGAGTGTCACATGACTGGCGGTCCAGCGGGCTTTCACTTGCACTTGGGTTTTGGCAAAATCAAAGGCATTCTCCAGCAGGTTGCCAAGCCCATAGTTAATCGCTGGATTGCGTTTGAAAATGGGTTCGGTGGTTGGCTTTTTCTCGTCCGCAGGTGCAGCATCAATGAGAATTTGAACTTCTGATCCGCGCATGGGAGCAACCAGATCTTCAATCATCGCGTGGAAACTCACTTGTTGATAGACATCATCAGAAAGCTGTTCTGGCACGGCAAGTTTGGTTAGAATTTCACGGCAACGCGCGGCTTGGCTAATCAACAGATCAATATCCTCTGTGTATGGAGAAGATTTTGGTACCTCGCGTTTGAGTTCCTTTGCCACTAAAGCAATGGTGGCAAGCGGAGTTCCCAACTCATGCGCTGCTGCTGCCGCCAAACCATCTAAGGCTGAAAGCCTTTGCTCGCGTGCCAAAACCATTTCAGTGGCGGATAAGGCAGCCGACATGAGCCTGGCTTCTTCTGCAATGCGTCTTGCATATATGCTGGAGAAAACCGTTCCAGAAACCAGAGCAACCCACATGCCAGCCACATAAGTAGGCGGCAGTTCAAATGCTTGACCAGCCGCCCATGGTAATGGCTTGTGCACAAAGGCCAGCAATGTTGAGCACCCAAAAGCCAAGCTGGCCAAAGTTAAAGTCCAAGGTAAAGGCAACGATGTTGCAGAAACCGTGACTGGCACCAGAAACAAAAACGCAAATGGATTTTCCAAACCACCCGTTAAATAAAGCAAGCCCGCCAATTGCAACACATCATAGCCCAGCAACAAGCCTGCTGGCCTTGAAGCTAATCTTTGCCCGCTGCGCCAGCGCAACGTAAGAAATACATTAAGCCACGCACTCAGGGCGATGAGCGAAAGACAGGCACCCAAGGGCACGCGAAAGCCTAAGACAAATTGCACCGCCAAAACTGCAATTGATTGCCCAATCACCGCCAGCCAGCGCAGCCGCACCAGTGTGCGAAGCCGCAAAAGCCCAGCGTTCTGAGCGCTGCCAAACCTTGGAAGAGTATCTGTCATGGTCATTTTGTCTCAGCACTAATTACTGCGCAGGTAGTATAGTCATTTCTATTATGCAAAACAGCTCACTTCTGCCCTCACGGCCAAAACTCATTCTTGCTGCCGCTCTTATTCTCTTGTCGGTTCTCTTAGCGGCCTTGGCGCTCAGCACCTTGAAGCCCGCACAAATGGGGTCCGGCACAGCTTTAATCGGTGGCTCCTTCACCATGGTCAATGAAAAGGGTGTAACAGTAACCGAGAAAACCTATGCCGGAAAATACATGTTGCTGTTTTTCGGCTTCACCAATTGTGGTGATGTGTGCCCAACGGAATTGCAGGTTATGTCTGCTGCATTTACAGAAATGGGCGCCTTGTCAGATAATATAACCCCAATTTTTGTAACCGTTGACCCCGATCGCGATACTGTAAAAGTGATGGCCGAATATGTTAAAAATTTCCATCCACGCTTGGTTGGGCTAGCCGGAACACCCGAGCAAATTGCGGCGTTTGCCAAGATTTATCGCATCTATTATCAAAAAGTGCCCGATGCCAAAGATCCAACGAATTATGAGATGGACCATAGTTCCATTTTATACCTCATGGGGCCAGATGGAAAATTCATTAAGCACTTCTCATATACCACTGACGCAAAGGGCTTGGCAGAAGCCCTTAAAAAGGTGCTACAACCCTGACCATGATCAAAGGGAATCCGATACTCCACATGCTTTACCCACTTTATGAAATGAACCATGCCGCCCTGCAACCCATGCGTTTTATGGCCAATGCAGGCTTGGCATTTTGGCAGCATGATGCAAACCCCTTGGCCGCCACCAGTTTTGGTCGCAGCACGGCTGCTTCACTTAATATGTTTGAGCGGGCAACGCGGCGCTATGAAAAACCGAGTTTTGAAATCTTTGGTACAGTGATTGATGGCAAGACTGTTGCCGTTACGGAGAATATTGTCTGGCAATCGCCCTTTTGCAATGTGATCAATTTTGCCAAAACTGATCAAAAAATACCGCAAACAAAATTGCTTATGGTCGCTCCCATGTCGGGCCACTTTGCCACGTTGCTGCGCGGCACGATTGAAGAAATGTTACCGCATTATGATGTCTATGTGACGGATTGGATGGATGCGCGGGACGTACCAGTTGAGGCAGGTCTATTTGATCTTGATGACTACACCGACCAAATCATTACGATGTTGCATCACTTGAAAACGCGCGCGCATGTGATGGCTGTGTGCCAACCTTCGGTGCCGGTGCTTGCGGCAGTTTCATTGATGAATGCAGCAGATGATGAATTGGCTCCCCTCTCGATGGTTTTAATGGGTGGGCCAATTGATACACGCCGCAACCCAACGGCTGTGAACAAATTGGCGGAAGAAAAAGGTTCAGCTTATTTCCGCAATAATATGATTATGAAAGTCACTGGCCCACATGCAGGTGTTGGCCGCGATGTTTATGCAGGCTTTATGCAGCTTGGCGGATTTCTCTCGATGAATATGGACCGCCATTTGAAAGCCCACCGCGACCTTTATCGGTCGCTGGTTGATGGCGTGGAAGAAGATTCTGAAAAGCACCAAATTTTCTATGATGAATATATGGCGGTGATGGATTTAACGGCGGAGTTTTATTTGCAAACGGTGGACCGGGTTTTCATCAACCATGATCTGCCCAATGGCACTTATTTGCACCGGGGCAATCTTGTGAACCCCGCCGCCATTACCAAAACTGCTTTGATGACCATTGAAGGCGAGCGTGATGATATTTCAGGGCTTGGCCAATCAGAGGCGGCGCATGATCTTTGCCCCAACATTCCGCCATCCAAAAAATTGCATCATTTGCAATTGGGGGTTGGTCATTATGGTGTGTTCTCCGGCAAAAAATTCCGCGCTGAAGTTGCGCCAAAAATTGTGGCTTTCCTCAACGCGCAAAAATAATGATCAGTCTGCTTGGCACCATTCGCAAATTGCGTGAGGCACCAAAGCTCGATCCGGTTATTCTTGAGATTGAAGGACGCGAGGTAAAACTCTCGTTTCGTCGTAACGCCAAATGCAAGCGCATGGTGCTGCGTTTAACGGCTGATGGTGCAGGCGCTGTGATCACGCTTTCTCCACGCGCCAGCAAAGCCGAAGCTTTGCGCTTTGCTGAGACTTCAAAACCATGGTTGATCAAAACTATGGAAAAGCGGTCGCTGCCTGTTCCCTTCGCCCATGATCATAAAATTTTATTCCAAGGCCAGCTTCACACCATCAAAGCCACGGGTGGTCGCCGTGGTTTGATTGCTTATGAGCCACAAGAATTGACGATTTCAGTTCCGGGTGATGCAGCGCATGTGGCGCGGCGCTTGTCTGATTGGTTGAAAGTGCAGGCCAAGGAAAAGCTACACCAGACCTCGCAAGATTATGCAGCGGCCATGCAGGCCAAATTCCGTAAACTCACCATCAGAGATCAAAAAAGCCGCTGGGGTTCATGCTCAGCCACAGGCGATTTATCATATTCATGGCGATTGGTTTTAGCGCCACCTGAAGTTCTGGATTATGTGGTGGCACATGAGGTGGCTCATTTGAAAGAAATGAACCACGGCCCAAGATTCTGGCGCTTGGTTGTCACCCATTGCAAATCCGCCAAGCAAGCGCGGCGCTGGTTGTGCGACCACGGGCGGGAACTGCACAGATATGGGAGTTCACTCTGAATTCTTTCCGAAAATAAAATCGAAAAGATATTTCCGCTTTTTTTTCTTAGGCTGCTCAATAAATGGCTCTTCGCCTTCTTGCACGGGGGATTGTGCTTCTGAAACTAGCATTGGGTCGTCGGGTTGAGCCTCGGCCACAACCGATTCTTCATAACCAGGCAATGCTGATGGAATGAGGCCAGCATGAGCTGGCTCCATCACATCGCGCCACACTTGCGTTGGCAAGGATCCACCCGTTACATTTTTGGTGGGGCTATTATTGTCATTCCCCATCCAAACGCCGGTCACCATATAGGGTGTGAAACCCACAAACCACGCATCGCGATAATCTTGGCTGGTGCCAGTTTTGCCACCAATATCAAAATCACCAAATTGCGCTTTTGTGGCTGTGCCGTGGCGCACCACAGCTCTGAATAATTGATTCATTTCTCCAAGTTCAGTATCGGCCACCACTTGGCCCAAACCATCGCCACCGCGCTCATAAAGCACTTGGCCATCGCGCGCTGTGATGCGCCGCACCACATAAGGCTGCACAGCTTTGCCACCATTGGCGAAAGGCACAAAGGCTGCCGTGAGTTCCAATGGTGTAACCTCAGATGTGCCAAGCGCAATCGAAGCATCATGGCCCAATGGCGACATGATGCCGAGACGTTCTGCCGTCAACGCCACATTTTCTGGGCCCACAGCTTGCGCCAATTTTGCCGCCACTGTGTTGATAGAAAGTGCAAAGGCATTTTCTAAAGTTACCGGACCTTGATATTTGTTTTTATAATTCTGCGGGGCCCAAGCCCCATAACGCACAGGTTCATCAATCTCGATTGAATTGGGCTTGTAACCATCTTGAAAAGCCGTGAGATAAACAAAGGGTTTGAACGCCGAGCCCGGTTGGCGCTTGGCTTTGGTCACCCGGTTATACTGGCTCTTTTTATATGAGCGCCCGCCAACCATGGCCGCAACAGCTCCTGATGGATCTAGCACCACCACAGCGCCCTCACTCACCCCAAGCTTCTTGCCACTCTCTTGCAAGCGTTTGCGCAATGATTTTTCAGCATTGGCTTGAATGATGGGATCAATGGTTGTTTCAATCACAATCGACTGATCGTAATTCTTAACCAAAAGCGGCAGCTGCTCGGCAATCCAATCCACAGCATATTGCTTGGCTGGAATATAATCAGAAGACACCACACTCGAAGGTGCTGTAACCGAAGCTTGGCCGTCCTCAGCAGAAATAAAATTTTCACGCACCATCGCATCAAGCACAAGTGACGCCCGTGCCGCCGAAGCTTCTGGATGATTGGTGGGATTATAAGTGGTGGGTGCTTTCAACATGCCGGCCAAAGTGGCTGCTTCCATAATCGAAAGTTCGACAGCGGATTTATTAAAAAACACCTGTGATGCTTTCTCAATGCCATTGGCACCTGGCGCAAAAAACACGCGGTTCAAATAAAGTTGAAGAATTTCATCTTTGCTGAATTTTGATTCGAGCCAAATTGCCAACACCGCTTCTTGGACTTTGCGCGTGACGGTTTTTTCTGGTGTCAAAAATAAATTCTTGGCTAACTGTTGTGTGATCGTTGAACCACCTTGCACCATGCGGCCCGCCAGCACATTGCGCGTAATGGCGCGGGCCAAGCCTAAAGGGTCAACGCCGTAGTGGTTGCGAAAACGGTGGTCTTCAATGGCAATCACCGCATTGGGCACATAGTCGGGAAGATCGCGGACACGCGCTGCATCCCCAAAAAAAGCCCCTTGCTCTGAAAGTACTGTGCCATCTGATGCCAGCATCATGATGCCGGGTTCACGTTCTGGAATTTGCAAGAGTCCACGCGCATCTAAGCTGAACCAAATGTAAGCAAAGGCCAGTGCGCCGGCCACGGCACCCCAAAATCCTAATATGAAGAAAAAGCCAATCAGCCGCCACAGCAATGAGCGTTTACGGTTTATGCGTTTAGCTTCAGGCACGCGGCCACGATAGGTTTCGGCAAAAAGCTGCGGCTCATTGCGAACCATTTGCCTTTTAATTCTCTTGCCGCCAAACACTGTCATATAACGCCCCCGCACCCCGCATTTTCGATTTACGCGGGCAGCGTTTTCTAACACCTAATCCCTTGACCAATGGTGAACGATCAAACTTAAGCTCATAGGTTTTCGGGTTTAATCATGGTGCAAAAATGGCATGAGCAAGGTCACATCACGGCGCCCACATACCACGGCACATATTCATTATCGCCATAACCCAATTCTTCAGATTTGGTTTTCTCACCCGAAGCAGTTCGCAAGATGAGATCGAAAATTTCTTTGCCTTTGGTTTCAAGCGAAACACCTTCAACAATATCCCCGCAGTTAATATCCATATCCTCAATCATGCGCTCATAGATAGATGTGTTGGTGGCAAGTTTGATTGAGGGGCAAGGCTTATTGCCGTAAGCTGAGCCTCGGCCTGTGGTGAAGCACATGAGATTGGCCCCACCTGCCACTTGGCCGGTGGCTGATACGGGATCGTAACCCGGTGTATCCATGAACACAAAACCCTTGGCCGTCACTTGTTCGGCATAGCGATAAACCGCAGTCATTGGTGTAGTGCCGCCTTTTGCGGCAGCGCCCAATGATTTTTCCAGAATAGTGGTAAGCCCACCCAGCTTATTGCCGGGGGAAGGATTATTGTTCATCTCCATATTGTTGCGTGCTGTGTAATCTTCCCACCATTTGATAATCTCAACCAGCTTTTCGCCCACTTCCTTGGTGGCGGCACGGCGGGTTAGCAAATGTTCAGCGCCATAAATTTCAGGTGTTTCAGATAAAATGGCCGTGCCGCCGTGGCGCACCAGAACATCAACGGCTGCACCTAAGGCCGGGTTTGCCGTGATGCCGGAATAGCCATCAGAGCCACCGCATTGCAGCGCCAAAATCAATTCTGATGCAGAACAGGTCTCGCGCTTTTGGGCATTCACGGCGGGCAGCATAGATTTAACGGCTTCCACACCAGCAGCCACTGTCTTGCGCGTGCCGCCGGTTTCTTGAATGGTCATGGTGCGGAACGTCTCACCCTCTTCCACACCATAGGCTTGTTTGAAGCGCGGAATTTGAAAGCCTTCACAACCCAGCCCCACCATCATCACCCCACCCATATTTGGGTTGGTAGCATAGCCCCAGGCGGTGCGCTTGAAGATATCAAAAATCACGCCGCGATAATCAATCACACAACCATTATCTTGCGTGAGTGCCACCACGCCATCAATGTTTGGGTAATCTTTGAGAATGCCGGAGCGGTTAATCTCTTGCGCAATAAATGTTGCCACTGTGGCCGAGCAATTTACTGAAGTCATAATACCAATATAATTGCGCGTGCCCACTTTGCCATTTTTGCGACGAAAGCCTTGGAATGTGGCGCGGTCTTTTTCGGGCAGCATATCGACAGGTTTAACACCTTGCGAAAAGGCATAGTCATGTGAAAGCTCGCCCATTTCCACATTGTGCTCATGCACCCAATCACCTGACGCAATATCAGATTTTGCAAAACCAATAATCTGGCCAAATTTGCGAATAGGCACTCCTTTGGCAATCGCCACCGAAGCCATTTTATGGCCGCGCATAATGCGTGCTGTTGCGGTTACACCCTCGGCTGGCGTCTCGCCCTTTTCCACAATGCGCGTACTCACCAGCACATTGTCAGTGGAATTCAAGCGCAACATTGCGGGTGCTTGCATGATCTGGATTCTCGCCTTCAAACTGTTATAACAGTTTCATAGGCGTTGCCCGCAGCGAAAACAACAATCATAAGGCCTCAGATAAAATGAAAAAGCGACTGTTCAAGGCGCCATCGGGAGCAATCATCTCATTCACCGAACTTGGCTTTGGTGCTGCACCTTTGGGTAACTTATACAGCGCCATATCAGAACCCGCCGCCCAAGCGACTTTAAACGCCGCATGGCAGCATGGCACGCGCTATTTTGATACAGCCCCGCTTTATGGCCTTGGGCTTTCGGAAACCCGTCTCAATCATTTCTTGCGCGATAAAAAGCGCGATTCCTATGTACTCTCAACAAAAGTGGGCCGCCTGCTTGAAGTGTGCACAGCCGAACAACGCACGGGCATCGGAAAATTTTTCAACACACCAAACCGCCGTGAAGCATTTGACTACTCTTATGATGGAGTCATGCGCTCGTTAGAATTTTCACTCGAACGTCTTGGTATAGATCGCATTGATATTGTGTATGCCCATGATTGTGATGTCTTTACCCATGGAACAGCAGCCAAGCGCGATGAGCATGTGAAAAACTTTATGGCGGGTGGTTACAAAGCGTTGGTCAAACTCCGCGATCAAAAAGTGATCAAGGCTATTGGCGCAGGTGTGAACGAATGGCAGGTGTGCGAGACTTTGGCCAAGGCTGGCGACTTTGATTTGTTTCTGCTGGCCGGGCGATATACTTTGTTGGAACAAGAAGCGCTCAATTCCTTCCTGCCGCTTTGCCAAGAGCGCGGCATTGGCATTGTGTTGGGTGGGCCTTATAATTCAGGCATTCTGGCAACAGGCCCTAAGAAAGGTGCCTTCTATAATTATGATACAGCTCCCAAAACAATTTTAGAACGCGTGGGAAAAATTGAAGCTGTGTGCAAATCACATCAAGTGAAATTGGTGGAAGCCGCACTGCGTTTCCCCTTGCTGCATCCATCCGTAGTGTCAGTTATTCCTGGTGCAGTTTCGCCACAACAAGTTGCGCTGAATGTAAAAACCCTGAAAGCAAAATTGCCAAAAGCTTTGTGGAAAGATTTGAAAGCTCAAGGGTTAATGGATGAAAGGGCTGTAACCTCGACATGAAAATCGACGCGCACCATCATTTTTGGTCTCCGTCACGCGGTGATTATGGCTGGATGAGTGGGGCTGGATTGGAGCATTTACGCAAACCATTTTTGCCGCCTGATTTAGAGCCACACTTAAAAGCCTATGGCATTGAGCGCACTGTGTTGGTGCAAGCCGCACCCACGGTGCATGAAACTGAATATATTTTGGGACTTGCTGATGCGACTAACTATGTTGCCAAGGTTGTAGGCTGGATCGATTTTGAAAATCGTGATGATGTGAAACATCTCCAGCGTCTTACCAACCATCCAAAGTTTTCGGGTGTGCGGCCAAAGATTCAAGATCACCCCGACCCCGAGTGGATGCATCGCAAAGATGTAGCTTGGGCCTTTGCTGCAATCATTGATCTTGATCTCACCTTTGATGCGCTCGGTTTTCCAATTCACATTGCACCTTTCCAACGCCTGTTTGATCGCTACCCAACTTTACGTACCGTCATTGATCACTGCATGAAGCCGCACATTCGTGAAGCTGAGTTTACTGAATGGGCAATCGGAATGAAAAGAATTGCGGAGACCACGCCAGCTTTTTGCAAACTTTCAGGGCTTGCCACTGAGTCCAAGGCGGGCTGGACGACGGAGATACTAGCCCCCTATGCACGCCATGTGATCAAGAGTTTTGGCGCGTCGCGCGTGATGTGGGGATCTGATTGGCCT
>JAYUPT010000117.1:0-10443 GCA_043759965.1 Aestuariivirga sp.
GGTGCGCGTGCCCGCGTGGCTCTTTCTGGTTTGACAGTGGCTGAACATTTCCGCGATGAAGGCCAAGACGTGTTGTTCTTCGTTGATAACATTTTCCGCTTCACACAAGCCGGTTCCGAAGTGTCGGCACTCTTGGGCCGCATTCCTTCCGCCGTGGGTTATCAGCCAACTCTGGCAACCGACATGGGCACCATGCAGGAGCGCATTACCACCACGCAAAAAGGTTCGATCACCTCGGTGCAGGCCATCTATGTGCCGGCCGACGATTTGACCGATCCAGCCCCTGCCACATCCTTCGCGCATTTGGATGCCACCACAACGCTGTCGCGTTCGATTGCTGAAAAAGGCATTTACCCAGCGGTTGATCCACTGGATTCCACCTCACGCATGATGGATGCCCGCATTATTGGGGATGAGCATTACCAAACAGCGCGTCGCGTTCAGCAAGTTCTGCAACGCTATAAGGCGCTGCAAGACATCATTGCTATTCTCGGCATGGATGAGCTTTCTGAAGACGACAAAATTGCCGTGGCGAGAGCCCGCAAGATTGAGCGCTTCATGAGCCAGCCATTCTTTGTGGCTGAAGTGTTCACCGGTTCACCCGGCAAATTGGTGCCATTGGCCGATACCATCAAGGGCTTCAAAGGCTTGTGTGATGGTGCCTATGATCATTTGCCAGAGGCAGCGTTCTATATGGTTGGCACCATTGAAGAGGCCGTAGAGAAGGCCAAGAAAATGGCTGCAGAAGCGGCTTAACTTAAGGGACCTCATCCGGCCCGTTGGGCCACCTTCTCCAAAGGAGAAGGGCAGATTTGGACCCCGAGCTAAACTTCACCCTTCTCCTTTGGAGAAGGTGCCCCGAAGGGGCGGATGAGGTCCCTACCTAGACTGAGGAAACCAAAAATGGCATTGCACTTCGAACTCGTATCCCCCGCCCGACTTCTCTTCTCAGGCGATGTGACCTCCGTCATCATCCCCGGCACCGAGGGTGAAATGACTATTATGCCACAACACGCCCCCGTGCTTTCAACCTTACGCCCCGGCATTGTCACCGTGGCCAAAGATGGCGGCTCATCCGAGAAAATTTTTGTGCGCGGCGGATTCGCTGAAGTGAATGCTAAGGGTCTCACTGTGCTGGCTGAGACTGCTATTCCGATGGCTGAACTTGATGCAAGTGCGATGAGCGCTCAGATCAAGACTGCTGAAGAAGAAGTTGCGGCAGCGAAAGACGACGAAGGCAAACGCAAGGCGCTAGAGAATGTTGAGCATTTGAAGGGCTTGCAGGCTGCGATGTAATTCGTCAGTGAACGGATGAAATTAAAAAGCCCGCGAGTTGATCGCGGGCTTTTTGGTTCGACCCACCGCCATATACCGTCACCCCTGCGGAGGCAGGGGCCCAGCTTTGTTTGCGCTTGGAGCATGTAACTTTAGCTGGGTTCCTGCTTTCGCAGGAATGACGGTTTGGGTGGTGAGGATGAAAGTGTGGGCGCTTTTAAAATAATCCCCTTCTTCCCTTGAGGGAGAAGGTGCCCGAAGGGCGGATGAGGGGGTTGGTGGAAGCGAGTATAGTTGCCACCATCCCCCTCATCCTACGCATTTTTTACAAAAATGCTTACCTCGCGCAAGAAAAATGCGCGATCCACCTTCTCCCTCGAGGGGAGAAGGCAGATTAGATTGACTAGGCCTCAGCGCGGCGGGGGCCTTTGTAGCCACCTGCTGGCCTGCTATCGCCGCGTTTTCCAGCGAAGCTGCCGCCGGGTTTGCGGTTGCGGTTCATGCTATCGCCCTTAGGCTTGAACCAAGGCTTGTTTGGGTTTTCAGGACGTGCATCTGCCTTTGGTTTGGCCTTTTGATACATGATGGAGGGCACACCAGCCAGTGGGGTCCATTTCGAACCTTCTGGCATTTCACGCTTTTGTGGCGCGCGCTTTTCAGCGACGTGCGTTTGTTCAGCGCGTTGCTCATGGGCTGGCTTGTTTTTGAAATCAGCTTGGCCACGGTGGAATCTTCCGCCCTGGGGTTTGCCGCCTTGTGGTTTTGTTGAACGGCCATTTGGTCTGCGGGCTTCGCTTTCCTCTGGTTTCAAAACAGCTTTGCCTAAAGCGTGCTGAACAACAGGAACGGTTTGGCGAATGGTTTTTTCAATATCGCGCAGCAATGAACGTTCATCACCGGCACAAAATGCAATCGCCACACCTTCAGCACCAGCGCGCGCGGTGCGGCCAATGCGGTGCACATAAGATTCCGGCACATGCGGCAAATCAAAATTGATCACATGCGAAACGCCGTCCACGTCAATGCCGCGGGCGGCAATGTCGGTTGCCACCAACACGAGAATCTTGCCAGCTTTAAATCCGGCCAAGGCCTTTTCGCGGTTGGGTTGGCTCTTGTTGCCGTGAATGGCGGCGGCGGTATAATTTGCACTTGCCAAACTTTTCACAACTTTATCGGCACCGTGTTTGGTTCTGGTGAACACAAGTGTTCTGGTCATATTATTATCTTTAAGCAATTCATTCAAAAGCGCTGGCTTGTTGCCTTGCTCCACATGAATAACTGATTGGTTCACACGCTCTGCGGTTGTGGCAACTGGGGCCACTTCAACACGCACAGGGTCAGTGAGCAAACCAGAAGCGAGGTTTGAAATTTCCTTTGGCATGGTAGCTGAGAAGAACAAGTTCTGGCGGTTCTTTGGCAACATGCCAGTGATTTTGCGGATGGCGTGGATGAAGCCCAAATCAAGCATTTGATCGACTTCATCAAGCACAAAAATTTCCACTTTTGAAAGGGTCACAGCGCGGCGTTCGATGAGATCGACCAAGCGGCCTGGTGTTGCCACCAGAACATCAACACCACCACGCAGAATTTCCATCTGCTTGCCAAGTGAAGTTCCGCCGAACACAACGGCTCGGGAAAGTTTCATATATTTGCCGTAAGTTTTAAAGCTTTCGCCAATTTGCGCAGCAAGCTCACGCGTAGGCGACAGAATCAAAGCACGGCAGGTGCCTTTGGCGGGGCGTTCAGCATATTTGGCCAAACGGTCCAAAATTGGCAGTGCGAAAGCTGCGGTTTTGCCGGTGCCGGTTTGGGCAATGCCCAGCAAGTCCTTGCCTTGCATCAAAGGCGGAATGGCGCGGGCTTGAATGGGAGTTGGTTTATCATAACCTTCTGCGGCAATGGCCTTCAAAAGGAGTTCGTTTAGGTTTAGTTCGGTGAATGAATTCACAAGTTTTTCCAATGTCGGAGCAATGGGGAAAGCGCCTGCCATGTCCGACAAAGCATGCGTGACAATTCACGCATCAGCTCGGGCTGGCGCTTAAACTCCCCTACGTGAAAGGATTGTTCGGGATATTCGCTCCAGCTAGAACGGCTGCCAAATAGCGCCTCACGTATTCATCGAGGCTGGTATGCGATGGGCTCCACATAGTTATGTTGCAGTGCAATGTCAACCGAAACTTGGGAAAGCCTTAACGGGTGGGATTCTAAACTTGGCGCATGAGTGATGAAGTCCATCAATTTGGTTTGGCAGCTGATGCAGGGCTGGTGGCGCATGCGTGGTTGCGGGCGCTGAAATCTGAGCGGCGCTTGGCGGCCAAAACGCTTGAAGCTTACGCACATGATATAACGCAGTTTGGAAATTTTATGGCGGAGCATTTGGGGGCCGCCCCTGATGTTTCAGCCCTTTCGGGTTTAACCGCATCGGATTTTCGCAGTTTCATGGCAAAGCGCCGCGCAGAAGGGTTGGAAAGCCGTTCACTGGCACGGGCGATGTCGGCGATTCGCTCGTTTTTTCGCCATGCTGAGCGTTCAAGTGATTTCAAATGTGCAGCCCTTGGCGTGGTGCGCGCGCCAAAGATTGCTCATTCAGTGCCACGGCCTTTGCCCGAAGCTTCAGCGCGGGCGGTGGCAGCAGCAGATGTGTTTGAGCATGATGAGCCATGGGTGAAGGCGCGCGATGCGGCTGTGCTCACGCTGCTTTATGCCTGTGGGCTTCGTATATCCGAGGCGCTGAGCCTCACAGTGAAGCAGGCGCAGAACAATCCGCTCGTGGTGCTAGGCAAGGGCGGCAAGACGCGGATTGTTCCTGTGGTGAGCGTCGCGCAAGATGCGATTGCCACTTACCTCAAACTTTGTCCGCTGGCGCTTGCAATGAATGCGCCTCTGTTTCGCGGCGTGAAAGGTGGCGCACTTAGCCCGCGCATTATTCAACTTCTCATGGAGCGGATGCGTGGTGCTCTGAACCTACCAGATTCAGCCACACCACATGCATTACGGCATTCATTTGCCTCGCATCTTTTGGGCAATGGGGCTGATTTGAGAGTTATTCAAGATTTGCTCGGCCATGCCAGCTTATCAAGCACGCAAATTTATACGGAAGTGAATCGCACCCATTTACTTGAGCAATATCGCAAGGCATATCCACGTTAATGCCTGTGATCGAAAAAATTACACCGAATGATGAGCTGCCAGCACACGCTGATGTGGTGGTGATAGGGGCTGGCATTGCTGGCATTTGTTCAGCCTTAGAATTGGCGGAGCGTGGGCTTTCTGTCGTCGTCCTCGAAAAAGGCGAAGTGGCTGCTGAGCAGTCTAGCCGCAATTGGGGTTGGTGCCGCCAGATGGGGCGCGACCCTAGAGAGATTCCATTAATTTTGGAATCTCTGAACCTGTGGCGCGGCATGAATGCGCGCGTGAATGACGAAACAGGTTTTAGAACCTGCGGCATTGCTTATGTGGCCGACACTGATGCTGAAATGGCAAAGCATGAACAGTGGTTGAACAATCATGCAGTTCCCAATGGCATTGATTCTCGGTTGATTGGCAGAGATGAAGTTGCCAAGCTTTTGCCGGGTTCAACAGTTAAGCGAGCAGGTGCGCTTTACACGCCTTCGGATGGGCGGGCCGAGCCTTTCCTTGCGGTGCCAGCCATGGCTCGGGCTTTGCAAAAGTTAGGTGGCAAGATTTTTACATCTTGTGCTGCGCGTGGATTGGAAACAACAGCTGGCCAAGTGAGTGCTGTGGTGACTGAGCGCGGTGTAATAAAAACTTCTCGCGTGGTGCTGGCGGGTGGTTTTTGGTCAAGGCGGTTTTTGCACAATATGGGAATTTCATTTCCGCAATTGGGCGTGCTTGGCTCGGTGATGCGCACGGCGCCGCTTGATGCCGGAATCACCACCAGTTTTTCGGCTGGCAAATGCACGGCGCGCAAGCGCTTGGATGGTGGTTATACGGTGACACATAATTTTGTGTCCGTTGCCGATATTGTGCCCGATAGTTTCAGATTGTTTTTTGATTTTCTTCCGGTTTTCAAACAGGATTGGCGCGGGCTTCGTTTGCGTTTCGGCAAGCGGTTTTTTGAAGAGGCAAACTTGGCGCGAACATGGGCGCTGGATCAGACCTCACCATTTGAGCGCATTCGCATTCTCGATCCTGAACCAGCGCAGTGGATTTTGAATGAGGCAGCAGATGAAATTAAAAAAGTCTTTCCTGCTTTTGCTTCCGTGCAAATTGCCGAGACATGGGGCGGTGTGATTGATGCAACACCTGATGCAGTGCCAGTGATTGGTCCTATCGCTAAAGTGCCGGGGTTATTTATGGCTTCCGGCTTTTCAGGCCACGGTTTTGGCTTGGGGCCGGGGGCTGGCAAACTGATGGCGCAAATAATACTGGGAGAAACTGCGTGCGTTGATCCGAACCCCTTTCGTTTTGAGAGGTTCAGCGATGGCAGTAGGCCCAGGCCCACTACGGGTCTTTAAGTTTGGGGGCCTTAGTTTAAGCAGCGAGATCGACGTGTTCCATAGCCCTGATCACAGTGTCGAGAAGCTCTTGTGGCTGCATTGGTTTGCGCATGAACTCAAACACTTTAAGGTCAGCTGCGCGAAGCTGTGTGGAGCGTTCAACATCAGCAGTCACCATAACATAAGCTGCTTTCGAGCCCATGATTTGCAAGGTTTCGACGACATCCAAACCGTTCTTTACACTGCCCAACCGGAAATCGAACAAGCCCATGGCGAAGGTTTGGTCCACGGCAAATTCAACAGCACTTTCAGGGTCAGAAAAGCCCTTCACCTTGTAACCACAATCGGCCAAAAGCTCAGCAACGCTAGTGAGCAGATCGACGTCATCGTCTAAAATTAGTATGTCGATGTCTTTTTTTACAGCTGTCATGTGAAGTCCTCTTTGCCCGACAATGGCAGAGAATGATTGCTATAGGTTTACAGTGTTAGGTAAAATTCTATGGGTTTTTTTGCTTTAACTGTGAATGGCGCGGGCTGATACAGCCATGGCCGCTTCCTTCACGGCTTCCGATAATGTGGGGTGGGCATGGCAGGTGCGGGCTAAATCTTCTGCCGATCCGCCAAACTCCATCAGCACTGCAACCTCGTGAATAAGTTCGCCTGCCTGAACGCCAACAATGTGGCAACCCAGAACTTTATCAGTTTTCGCATCGGCTAGGATTTTTACAAAGCCATCGGTTGTTTGATTGGCTTTGGCTCGGCCATTGGCAATGAACAGAAATTTTCCAGCTTTGTAGGCAATGCCTGCGGCTTTCAACTCATCTTCAGTTTTACCAACAGCGGCCACTTCAGGCGAGGTATAAACCACGCCGGGGATGACATCATAATTCACATGGCCTGCTTGTCCGGCCAAAAGTTCAGCGAGTGCAACACCCTCATCCTCTGCCTTGTGCGCGAGCATCGGGCCTTTGATCACATCGCCAATTGCATAAACATTTGCGAGCGAAGTGTTGTAATGATCGCCCACTTCAATGCGACCGCGCCCATCGCGCTTGATGCCAGCTTCATCGCAGCCCAGACCATCGGTGTAGGCATTGCGGCCAATGGCAACCAAGAGAATGTCTGAGGTGAAAGCTTCAGTGGCACCGCCTGCGGCTGGTTCAACTGTGAAGGATACATTTGTTGATGAAGCTGTGGCCCCAGTCACCTTGCTTGCGAGTTTGAAGGTGAGGCCCTGCTTTTCGAGCAAGCGTTGCAAAGCTTTGGCTGCATCCAAATCCATGCCGGGCAAAATCCGGTCGAGATATTCAATCACGGTAACTTTGGCACCAAGCCGCGCATAGACTGAGCCAAGTTCAAGGCCGATTACCCCTGCGCCAATGATGGTGAGAGTCTTTGGAACTTCTTTGAGTTCGAGTGTACCTGTTGATGACACAATGCGTTGCTCATCAATCTCAACGCCTTTGAGGCGGGCCACATCAGAGCCCGTGGCGATAATGATTGATTTGCTTTCGATAATTTGCCCAGCAACTTCAACTTTGCCAGCACTCAAAATTTTTCCTGTGCCTCTGATCACATCCACTTTGCTTTTCTTCAGCAGAAAATCAATGCCCTTGGTGTTGCCATCAATGGCTTCCTGTTTGAAGGCCATCATCTTGGGGAAATCAATTTTAGTATCGGCAATAATACCCATCTTGGCAAAGCTGTGTTGTGACTCCGCATAGAGTTCGGAAGCATGAAGCAACGCCTTAGAAGGAATGCAGCCCACATTCAAACAGGTGCCGCCATGGGTGGCACGTTTTTCAATAACTGCCACTTTCAAACCGAGTTGTGCAGCTCGAATGGCGCACACATAACCGCCGGGGCCAGTGCCGATAATGGTGATGTCGTAGGTCATGGTGTAACTAATCCTTAGTTGCGCATGGACTCTGGCGTAGCCGGAGACGAGAACTGATATTTGACGTCGCTGAAGCGATCGGTTGCAAAACAATAGAAAATGCGCGCTGCCTTTGTGGTGGCATTGAGCGTTCCGTGCTCGGCATTGCCAGGAATGAAAATCGCAGTGTTAGGAGTGACGCAGTGCTTGATACCATCAATGGTCACTTCCAACTTGCCCTCAAGGACAAAGTAAACTTCCGGATGGCTGTGTCTGTGTGGTGCCAGAGTTTCCCCAGGTGCGAAATACGCAATGCCAGTTGAGAAAGTATCCGTCGGTGCCACGTCGGCTGAGATCATCGTCCGCCATAAACAGGTGCCACGAACAGGATCATCCCAACCTTCTAGTGGCAAGGAGGGTTCATTTACAACATGAGCTTTTGACATTGAATCCTCGCGCTATTGCGTTGTTACAAATCTAAAAGTGCACGTTGCGGGTCTTCAAGCGTTTCTTTCACGCGCACCAAGAATGTAACGGCTTCTTTGCCATCGACAATGCGGTGGTCATAGCTGAGCGCCAAATACATCATAGGGCGGATCACCACTTGGCCATTCATGGCAATCGGGCGTTCTTGAATTTTGTGCATTCCCAATATGCCAGATTGTGGCGCATTCAAAATCGGTGTGCTCATCAGCGAGCCATAAATGCCACCGTTAGAAATCGTAAATGTTCCGCCTTGCATATCGGAAATTTGCAATTCACCATCACGAGCTTTTTTACCGTATGCGGCAATGGTTTTTTCGATGCCAGAGAATGAGAGCATATCGGCATCGCGCAACACGGGAACCACAAGGCCCTTATCAGTGCCAACGGCCACGCCCACATGATAATAATTTTTATAGACCATGTCTTCGCCATCAATTTCGGCATTAACGGCTGGCACATCTTTTAAGGCTTGAATGCAGGCTTTTACGAAGAAGCTCATAAAGCCCAATTTCACGCCATGTTTTTTTTCAAACACATCTTTGTATTGATTGCGTAATGCCATCACGTTGGTCATGTCCACTTCGTTAAACGTGGTGAGCATGGCAGCGGTGTTCTGTGCTTCTTTCAATCGGCGCGCAATAGTTTGGCGCAGTCTTGTCATTTTCACGCGCTCTTCGGAGCCGCCGGAAACGCGCGGTGCTGCTGGCGCTGGTGCAGGTGCCACTGGTTTTTCCAACGTGGCAATCACATCACCCTTGGTAATGCGGCCATCTTTGCCGGAACCTGGAATTTCTGCTGGGTTTAAATTATTTTCAACAACGGCTTTGCGTACCGCAGGAGATAATGGAATTTCTGCTGCCTTGGCAGGTGTCGGCGCTGCAACCGCCGGTGTCGCAACTTTGGGTGCTTCAACACCTGCGGCACCTTCAGCAATTGAGCCGAGCAAAGCGCCGATCAGCACCGTTGAACCTGATAGTGCATTGATTTTTTCTAGCTTGCCTGATGCGGGGGCGGGAACTTCAACGGTCACCTTATCGGTTTCCAATTCCACCAGCGGCTCATCAGCCTTTACAGAATCGCCTTCATTTTTGAACCATTTAGCAATGGTGGCTTCAGTTACGGATTCGCCAAGGGTTGGCACACGAATATCTTTGCTCATTTTGTTTGGCCTTTATGGGAAGAAATAAAATCTAAATAATCCGTCACCCCTGCTAAGGCAGGGGCCCAGCTTTCTTGCACGGAGCTTGTTGGTAAGCTGGGTCCCTGCTTTCGCAGGGATGACAATAAAAAAGAAAAACCAAAAACCATCATCATGCCATTGCTTCGTCGAGGAAGGCTTTGAGTTCTTTCAGGTGGCGGCTCATTAAGCCTGTGGCGGTGGAGGCGGATGCTGCTCTTCCCACATAACGCGGCCTCGGGTTTTTCACTTTGATGAAATCCAACACGCGCTCTAAATTGGCTTGCGCGAAAGACCATGCACCCATGTTCAAGGGCTCTTCTTGGCACCAGACAAATTCGGCTTTGGGAAAGCGCGCCAGCTCTTGCGCCAAGGCTTTATGCGGCCATGGATAAAGCTGTTCGACACGCAGCAGATAAATATCGTTGGTTCCACGTTTTTCGCGCTCTTCATAAAGATCATAATAAACTTTGCCGGAACATAGAATGACACGGCGGATCTTATCATCTTTCACCAGTCTGATTTTTTCGCTTTTCAAAAACTCGGCATCATCCCAGAGCAAGCGGTGGAAGGTGGATTGCTCACCCATTTCCTCTAACGTTGAAACACAGCGCTTGTGCCGCAACAAAGATTTTGGCGTCATAATAATCAGGGGTTTGCGAATTTCGCGCTTCAATTGCCGGCGCAAAATGTGGAAATAATTTGCAGGCGTAGAGCAGTTTGCCACTTGCATATTGTCTTCTGCACAAAGCTGCAAAAAGCGTTCAAGCTTGGCTGATGAATGCTCTGGACCCTGACCTTCATAGCCATGCGGCAGCAGGCACACGAGGCCAGACATGCGCAACCATTTACGCTCAGCCGATGAAATGAACTGATCAAAAATCACCTGCGCGCCATTGGCAAAATCGCCGAACTGCGCTTCCCACAACACCAGCGCATTTGGTTCAGCCAGCGAATAACCATATTCAAAACCCAGCACTGCCTCTTCCGAAAGCATCGAGTTTATGACTTCGATTTTTGTTTGTTGTTCGCGCACCAGATGGTTGAGGGGCGTATACCGCTTCTCGTTCGCTTGATCGACCAACACGGCGTGGCGCTGCGAGAAGGTGCCGCGCTGCACATCTTGGCCAGAGAGGCGAATTTTATATCCCTCTTGCAGCAGCGTGCCA
>JAYUPT010000118.1:0-3914 GCA_043759965.1 Aestuariivirga sp.
AACTATCTTCAGCGTCCCCTCAAGCCGCCCGCGGCTTAATCGCATCCAACTTCTTGCCCAACACGCGCCGCTCTATCCGAATGTCATGTTCCATTTGCAGGCGCAAAAAGAACCCAGCCGACATTCTAAAATAGCGCGTCAGGCGCAAATCGGTATCGGCGGTCACCGAGCGCTTGCCTAAAACAATTTCATTGATACGGCGCGGCGGCACATCCACTGCGCGGGCCAGAGCATTCTGCGAAAGCGACAGTGGCTTTAAAAACTCCTCCAGCAAAATTTCACCCACAGTCGGAATGGGCAACAAATCAGCCTTCTTAGTGGTAGTCGATGATTTCAATGTTTTCAGCATATCCATTCTCCCATTTAAAGCAGATGCGCCATTGCTGGTTGATCCTGATTGACCACCAACCTTTGCGATCACCTTTTAACATTTCCAGTCGATTGCCAGGCGGCTCTTTCAAATCTTCAATCGTTTCAGCGGCCTCGATCATAAAAAGTTTTCGCAAAGCCGCATTTTGAATATCAGATGGAATGCGCCGCGCTCTCTGGCCTCGCCAAATCAGCTCAGTATCGCGATCTCCAAAACTTCTGATCATTGCCTATCTATAACGCAATGCATTATATAACGCAAGACGTTATAAAATGTATAAATATTGCCCAAATCCCGCACTGCACAAAAATCTATCCACATGGGGTTGGAATCGTGGCTCATCTTGTGTAGGAAACCCCAAATCAGGGTTCCCCGCACATGCCAAAACGCACCGACATTAAATCCATCCTCATCATTGGGGCGGGACCGATTATTATCGGCCAAGCTTGCGAGTTTGATTATTCCGGCACCCAAGCGGTCAAGGCACTGAAGGAAGAAGGCTACCGCGTTATTCTGGTGAACTCCAATCCGGCCACCATTATGACTGATCCGGATTTGGCCGATGCCACTTATATCGAACCGATCACCCCCGAAGTTGTGGCCAAAATTATCGAGCGCGAACGCCCAGACGCACTGCTGCCCACCATGGGCGGGCAGACGGCTTTGAACACTGCCCTCTCGCTCAATAAAATGGGCATTCTCGAAAAATTCAATGTGGAGCTGATTGGCGCCAAGGCCGAAGCCATCGACATGGCCGAAGACCGCGAGCTGTTCCGCGAAGCCATGAAGCGCATCGGGCTTGAAACCCCGCGCTCGCGCCTCGCCAACGCCAGCGTTGCCAAGGATGCCGATAAAACCGCCTACACTGAAGGCCGCGCCAAGGCCACTGACGCCGAGGCTTTCGAAAAAGTTTGGGCTGAAGGTGAGGCTGGCCGCCAGAAAAATTATCGCAACCGCGCCATGGTCGAAGCCTTTGAAGCCATGCTCGATGTGGGCCTGCCTTGCATCATCCGCCCGTCATTCACGCTTGGCGGCACCGGCGGCGGCATTGCTTATAACCGCGACGAATTTTTGAACATTGTTGAGCAAGGCCTAGATGCCTCGCCCACCGCTGAAGTGCTGATCGAAGAGTCGGTGCTAGGCTGGAAAGAATATGAAATGGAAGTGGTGCGCGACACCGCGGATAATTGCATCATCATCTGCTCCATCGAAAACATTGATCCGATGGGAGTGCACACCGGGGACTCGATCACGGTTGCCCCTGCCCTCACGCTCACCGACAAAGAATATCAAATCATGCGCAATGCATCCATTGCGGTGCTGCGCGAAATTGGAATTGAGACGGGCGGCTCCAACGTGCAGTTCGGCGTGAACCCTGCAGATGGCAGATTAGTTGTGATTGAAATGAACCCGCGCGTGTCGCGCTCATCAGCGCTTGCCTCCAAAGCCACCGGATTTCCCATTGCTAAAATCGCAGCGAAACTGGCTGTGGGCTATACGCTCGACGAATTGGCCAATGACATTACAGGCGGCGCAACACCTGCTTCGTTTGAGCCAACCATTGATTATGTCGTCGTAAAAATTCCGCGTTTCGCGTTTGAGAAATTCCCAGGCTCGGCACCCTTGCTCACCACCGCCATGAAATCAGTCGGTGAAGTCATGGCCATTGGCCGCACGTTCCAAGAGTCGATGCAGAAGGCTTTGCGTGGCCTTGAAACTGGTCTCTCTGGATTTGATGAAGTTCAAATTCCGGGCATTGGCGAAGGTGATGATAAAAATGCCATTCGCGCCGCCTTGGGCATGCCCACGCCAGATCGTTTGTTGAAAATAGCCCAAGCCTTTAGGCATGGTGCAACCGTTGATCAAATCTTCGCAAGTTGCAAATATGAGCCATGGTTCTTGCGCCAGATTCAAGAGTTAGTGGAAACTGAAAAGAGAATTAACAACAAGGGCTTGCCAAACGATGCTCAGAATCTACGCAAGCTTAAAGCCATGGGCTTTTCCGATAAGCGTCTAGGATTTCTCGCTGGCATTAAAGAAGAGAAAGTTCTGAAACACCGCACCAAATTAAAAGTGCATCCGGTGTTCAAACGCATTGATACTTGCGCCGCCGAATTCGCGTCTCCCACGGCTTATATGTATTCGACTTATGAGACTGGCCTCGCCGGAAATGACGGCAATGAAGCGCACCCATCAGACCGTCAAAAAATCATCATTCTTGGTGGTGGCCCGAACCGTATTGGCCAAGGCATTGAGTTTGATTATTGCTGCTGCCATGCCTGCTTTGCGCTGCATGATGCAGGTTATGAATCGATTATGGTGAATTGCAATCCCGAAACTGTATCGACTGATTACGACACTTCGGACCGCCTGTATTTTGAATCACTCACAGCCGAAGATGTTCTCGAAATCATCCGCATTGAAAAAACCAACGGCACTCTCAAAGGTGTGATCGTTCAGTTCGGTGGGCAGACTCCTTTGAAGCTTGCCAATGCGCTCGAAGCCGCAGGCGTTCCCATCCTCGGCACCACGCCCGATGCCATTGACTTGGCGGAAGACCGCGAACGCTTCTCCAAGCTGGTTAAAAAACTGAAACTCAAGCAACCCGAAAACGGCATGGCCTATTCTGGCGCTGAAGCCAAAAAAATCGCCAAGCGCATCGGCTACCCCGTGGTCATCCGCCCATCATATGTTCTCGGTGGCCGCGCCATGGAAATTGTGAAGGATGATGCAGGCTTGCAACGCTACATCACTGAAGCAGTGGTGGTGTCGGGTGACTCGCCTGTGCTGATCGACAGCTATCTCAGCAACGCCATCGAAGTTGATGTTGATGCCATTTGCGATGGCAAGGACGTGTTCATCGCAGGCGTGATGGAACACATTGAAGAAGCTGGTGTTCACTCTGGTGACTCGGCCTGTTCATTGCCGCCCTATTCGCTCAAAGCGCCTATCATTGCAGAGCTTGAAGCTCAGGCCAAAAAACTGGCACTGGCGCTTAATGTCGTGGGCCTGATGAATGTACAATTCGCAATCAAGGATGATGAAGTTTATATTCTCGAAGTGAACCCGCGCGCTTCCCGCACCGTGCCCTTCGTGGCCAAGGTAATCGGCGAACCGGTTGCTAAAATCGCCGCCCGCGTAATGGCAGGTGAGTCCGTTGCCAGCTTCAAATTGAAAAACAAAAAGCTCAATCATGTGGCCGTCAAAGAAGCCGTGTTCCCGTTCAACCGCTTCCCGGGTGTTGATGTGCTGTTAGGGCCAGAAATGCGCTCCACCGGCGAAGTGATGGGCCTCGATAAAACCTACGATATGGCCTTCGCCAAAGCCCAACTGGGTGCTGGCAACCGTATGCCATTGAGCGGCACAGTGTTTGTATCGGTGAAGGAAGCTGACCGCGCCCGCGTTTTGCCCTCAGTGAAAAAACTCGTCGAGATGGGCTTCACCATCAAAGCCACGGCGGGCAACAATAGTTTCTTTGAAAGCAAAGGCGTTGCGTCCACCAAAATCAATAAAGTGCTGGAAGGCCGCCCGCATGTGGTGGACG
>JAYUPT010000119.1:0-10381 GCA_043759965.1 Aestuariivirga sp.
TGCCGAAGGCCAGGGTCTATGCCAATGATGCGAACTGCATTCATTCTTCTGGGTTCAATTGCGCCATTACGTCATCAGGAATATCGACGTTACTGAACACCACTTGCACGTCATCATCTTCGTCAAGCATTTCGATCAGCTTCATCAAAGTTTCAGCTTTTTCAAAATCAACCGGAGCCATCACATTGGGCTTCCAAATCATTTTCACACTTTGCGCTTCACCAAATTTGGTGGCCAATGCTGCTGCAACATCATTCAAGCTCTCAAATGCGCAAATCACTGCGTGGCCATGTTCGTCTGAGAGAACATCGTCGGCACCGGCTTCGATGGCCGCATCCATCATCGCATCAGCCGAGGCTTTAGCGGCGAGATACGTCACTTCACCCACATGGGCGAACATGAATGATACTGAATTGGTTTCTCCCAAATGGCCAGCAAACTTGGTGAAGGCTGATCGTACATTTGAAGCCGTGCGGTTACGATTATCTGTAAGCGCTTCCACGATAAGTGCAACACCACCTGGGCCATAACCTTCATAGCGCACATTATCAAAGTGGCTTTCGTCAGCGCCCGCCGCTTTCTTGATGGCGCGTTCGATATTATCTTTCGGCAAGTTTTCAGCGCGCGCATTTTGTATGGCCAAACGCAGCCGCGCATTGGCAGCGGGGTCAGGCACACCAGCTTTGGCGGCCACGGTTATTTCACGCGCCAGTTTAGAAAATATCTTAGATCGCAGCTTATCTTGCTTGCCCTTGCGGAACATGATGTTTTTATATTGTGAATGGCCAGCCATGAAAACTCCGTAGGCAAAAATCAGTGCAGCCATATAGCCAAGTTGCGGTTGCCCGCACAAGCGCAGAAAATCTAGTCTTCCGCCGCATTATCCAGATAATCGTGGACTTCATTTCGAAAATCCATAATCTGATATGTGCCGCCATCTCCTTGCAAATAACTAGGTCCGATTGGAACTTTTCCATAACCACCCGGAATGTCCAGCATATAGGTGGGCAAGCACAGCCCAGAAAGTTGGCCACGCAAACCACTCATCAGCTTTTGCCCCTCGGCAATTGAACAGCGAAAATGTTCGGTGCCTTTAGCTTTGTCGAGGTGATGCAAATAATAGGGCTTCACCCGCAACGCCACCAGAGTTTTGAATAACGCACTTAGCGACTCAACCGAATTGTTGACGTCTTTGAGCAAAACACTTTGCGACAGAAGTGGAATGCCAGCATCCACCAGTTTGGCAAATCCTAATCTCACCTCATCAGAAATTTCACGCACATGGTTGACATGAACCACCATATAAACCGCAGGCCGCACTTTTAAGGCCGCAACCAACCCATCCTTAATTCGCGCCGGATCAGCAACCGGTGAGCATGTGTGAATTCTAATAACTTGCACATGTTGAATCATAGAAATGTCAGCCAAGAGTGCAGCCAAGCGCCGATCCGAAAGCACCAGCGGGTCACCACCCGATAAAATCACTTCCCAAATTTCAGGATGGCTACGGATATAGTCCAGCGCCGCCCTGAGTTCACTTGACTTTAAAGCCTCATCAGCCTGCCCCACTTTTTCGCGGCGGAAACAAAATCGGCAATAAACATGGCAGGTGTGCGTAGGTTTGAGCAGCACCCGGTCGGGATAGCGGTGCGTAATGCCCTTAACTTTTTCATGAACAGTATCCCCAATGGGATCATCCATTTCGCCCGGCGTTTCAACCAATTCCAAAATGCTGGGCACATATTGGGCGTAAATCGGGTCACTCATATCTCGCACAGCGACAAGACTTTGCACATGCGGCGTAATTCGCGTGTTAAAATTCTCAACAACATCAATAAGATCACTGGCGCCATCAGCCGAAACCAAGCCGGCCGCCTGAAGTTCGTCCAAATTTTTAAGGACGGAAACCGCCCGCCGAGAGTGTGTCACTAATTGCCCATTCAAAGATTGAAATTGATTTTGAACGGGCCTTATAGCCAGCCACAATGCCACCACACAAGCGTCAGGCTTTAACCCACTTTTAACGATAACGGTTCAATTCTAAGCGCGTTAAGTGTGTTTGTGGAGTGAGTAATATGAATTTCAAAATGGCTTCGGTAGAAACTTTCTCGTTTGACGGCGAGAGCTTTGGTGCCTCAGGCGCTAATGCATTAAGAAAGGTTAAATCATTGGCCGACACTGCCCCCACCGGACGACTTTTCGCCTCCATCGCAACGCTGACTGAAATGAGCAGCGCCACCAGCGCTGCCCTTGAAAAAGGTCAGTTCGAAAAAGCAGCAATTATGGCAAGCAAAATGGCCCAAGCCGGCGAAAGCAAATTGCCCAGCTTCTTTCGCCGCAAGGCTTAACGCGTTATTGCCAAGCCTAATTTCGCTATAAAGCGATTTAGCGTTTGGGCCGCTACTTGATCAAGTTCATGGGCATACGGAAGTTTGCGCCAATCCCCAGACTTCACAAATGGTTCAACACTTTCAAATGGCATGGGCTTAGCGAAGTAAAAGCCCTGTAAATAGTCACACCCCAACCGGGTTAATATATTAGCGTGTTCTGCTGTTTCCACACCTTCAGCACACACTTCAATATTCTGTGATTTGCCAATTTCAATGAGTGACCGCACAAGTCTGCGTTGCGATTCATTTTCGACGATATTGAATATGAGCTGTCGATCAATTTTCATGCGGTTCGGATTCAATCGCAACAAACCGACGATGGAGGCGTGTCCTGTGCCAAAATCGTCAACATCAATGTTTATGCCTAGTTTTTTTAATCCTTCAATGTTCTCTGTGTTGAGATCATCGGCATCATCAAGAAAAATCGATTCAAGAAGCTCAAATGAAACACGCCCAGGCTGAATGCTCAAAGTTTGCAAACTTTCGAGCAAGCGTGCGTTCCCCAACCTGCGTGCTGAAACATTCACTGATACTCTTGGAATGTTAACGCCATTGGCATCCCAGTATTTCAAATCCGCCAGCGCCTGCTCCAAAATTGTGTGGTCAATAGCATTCATGGTGTTAAGTTCAGAAGCCACACTCAAAAATCTATCTGGGCCCAATATCCCTCGTTTCGGGTGCTTCCACCGCACCAACGCTTCAACACCCGCAACATCGCGCGTCTTGGCATTGAATATCGGTTGATAATAGGGAACGAATTCTTCGCGTTCTAAACCATTCAGCAAATCATCGGCGCATTGTTTGTTAGCAATAACTTCAGCCTGCAGGCTTCCCGTAAAATGAACTGCACAGTTGCGCCCTAATCGCTTGGCCCGGTACAAGGCAATGTCGGCGTTAACCAGCAATTGTCGTGGGTCTATATCACCAGCAGATTCAGCCACACCAATGCTCACGCCACAACGGCATTCATGGCCTTGCCAATCGATCGGTTTAATGGAAACTTGAATAACCCGGTCAACCATGCTTTGCAAAATACGCCGGTCTGGTGCAGGCGATAGCAATACAACAAACTCATCACCACCAATGCGCGCCACCAAATCACTGTCTCTAAACTGGGTTCGCAATAATATCGCCGTTTGCACCAAAACCGCATCACCAGCGGCGTGGCCTTTGGTGTCGTTAATCTGCTTAAATCGATCAAGATCAATGTGCAATAATGTCAGGCTTTGGCCCTGCTTGCTTCCCACCTGAAACTTAGTAAGCATGTTGTCGAGGTGACGGCGATTTGGCAATCCTGTCAATGAATCATGCAATGAAGCATGCTCCAAGTGGTTGCGCGCTACTTCAAGGTCTTTGCTGCGATTTTCCGCTAATAATTTGGCCGAGCGAAACTCTTCTGCCCGCTCAACGTCTTCGGTCACATCCCACATCACACCCGTGACGGAATTATGATCTGTGACGTCGGTTGGAAAAGTTGCGCGGCAGCGTATGTATTTTATTGTGCCAGTGTCCTGGACAATGCGATAGTTGAGCTCATAGTTTTCACGCTTTACAATGCCTTTCAAACATATTTGTCTCGATTGCTCCAAATCATCTGGATGAAGCAGCTTTTCCCATGCTTCATGCGGAATTGGCCCGATTTGATATTCAATCCCAAACATTTCACAACAGCGTTCATCCCAGTAAGTTTTAGAAGTGTTAATATCATATTTCCACACCCCAACTTGCGAAGTTGAGAGGGCCAATTCCAAACGATGCGAAAGAACGGCCAACTCCATTTCCCGTTTTCGAATTTTTGTCACATCAGTGTCAGTGCCAATGATGCGAACCGGCAAACCCATCTCGTCGCGCTCCAGCACACGCCCACGCGCCAAAATCCAGATCCAATAACCATTGCGGTGCAGATGTCGATACTCAAAAGATACTTCGTCTAAAGTTGCTGTGTGGCGCTCGGCAATTTTTTCGCGCACCAATTTGTGATCTTCAGGGTGAATTTGATTGAGCCATGTTTCATCATCAGTAATAAGCACTTCATCAGCAGGAATGCCGCGCATTTGCCTCCACGTTAAAGAAAAGTCCCAAGTTTTATTTTTAACATGGCAATCCCACACACCTTGGCCAGCACTATCAAGGGCAAAATTCCAACGTGTTGTGGCTTCCTCAGCCACTTTTTCTGCAAGCTTTTGTTTATCAATTGAGGCCACCTGAAGCACAAATTCTGGCATGCTTGGCGCAATTGCATCAGCCATAGCCGAGACCGACATAATAACCCAAACCAGCGAGCCATCCTTATGGGTAAATTGGCGTTCACTTGAAGACACGGTGAGTTTTGAAGCTCTCAGCCCTTGTAATTTCAACAGTGCCGAATCCCAATCATTGGGAGCCACAATGTGATTAATATATTTGCCAAATAGTTCATTGGCTTTGTAACCTAGCAAGCGGCAAAGACCCTCGCCAATGCACAGGATGTTGAAAGCTTGATCCAGAAGCAACAACCCGCTTGATGGGCTGCCAAATAAATTTCTCAATAGCGCGTGGTTCAAAATCAACGGTTGTGCGCTCTCAGCAACTGTCTCAAGTTTGTCCAACATCACAATAACTTTCAGTGCCCCTAGTGCCCTCAAGCAAATCGAAACCATGCTCAATTCAAGCCCATACCTAATGCAACTTTATATTGAGTAAAGGTGCGGACATCTAAGCAAGATTTTAGAGTTGTCGTTTACAAACTCTTTTAAAGCGTCAGTTTTTGGAACTTGCTGCGCCCATTGGTTTAAAAACTGTTGCTCGTTCCTGCGCTTGTTTAAGTAAATCAGCAGGCATTTTGGCCATGGCTTCATCGAGCGTGGAATCGGCACGCCCGCCCATTTTTGCCAATATATTCCATTTGGCTGCTTCCACCGCATCTACTTCAACGCCGTGCCCCGTCGCATAGAGTTTGGACAACCGATTCATCGCAACCGGGTTGCCGTGATTAGCTGCAACGAGAAGCCATTTAGCCCCCAGCTTTTCATCCTTTCGCACACCTTCGCCACGGAACACCAACACGCCATATTCAAGGGCCGCATCAGGCATACCTTGAACTGCTGCTTTGGAAAACCAAGTGGCCGCCGTCACCATATTTTTATCAACACCGCGCCCATCAATATAAAGCAGGGCTAGGTTATATTGTGCATCGGCAAAGCCTTGGTCGGCCGCTTTTTTAAACCACAGGGCTGCATCTTTCCAGGCTGGTGGATTGTTATAAATTCCGCTGTAGAACAGTGCCAAATTATACTGCGCTTGAAAATTACCGGCAGTGGCTGCCTTTTCCAACCATGGTGCGCCTTCATCTAAATTGGGTTCACCCAGTGAGCCATCCAGCAACATCATGCCCAGCGAAAATTGAGCTTCCACATTGCCCTTATCAGCCGCTTTGGTAAGCCAAACTTTCGCTTGCGTGGCATCAGGCTCCACGCCCAGTCCCTTTTGATAAATCGTAGCCAACATCACCATGGCACGCGGATCATCTTTGGCGGCAAAATCTTCCGCCAGTGGTTTTGCATCAGCATATTTGCCATCATCAAACAAAGCCATGGCTTCATCAAAAGTGGCAGGGTCTTGCTCCTGCGCGTGAACGGTTTGCACAAAAGCCAGCATGATAAAAAGCAAAAGCTTTTTCATCATTTCATCCGAGCAGCAAATTCAGAAATAATTCGCGTGGCATTGGCAGCACTCTCCCACATTTCATCTGTGGGGCGGATAAAGTCAGGCTTCTGCGGCAATAATATGTCAAGCTCCGCCAAGCTCACAGCATCAAATGGAACCGATGGAACTTCAGCAATATCATTCCACCATTTGATCAAAGGCTCGCCACCTGTCTGTTTTTTCTGCGTGAATGCCACATAATCCGCCCCCTGCTCTGAAGCTTCCATGGCGGCATGGCGCGAAACCCCACAGCCAACCCCAACCATCGCATCACGCGGCAATGACATGCGCAAATCTACAATCGCATGTTCCATAGAGTTGATATGCAAGCCATCGGCCCGAAGGCGCGAAACAATGCGCGGTTCCACATCTTGCAAGAATACGGCAAGGCCAAGCTCTTGCAACGCGGCCACATCCTCTTGCTTCACGGCTTCTGGAACAATGATGCATGCACAATCACCAGCAGCACAAGCAGCTGTGGCACAGGTAATAATATCAGCTGCGGCAAGCGCATTGGGAGCGACCAGATAAAACTGCATCACTTCACCGTAAGCGCTGCAACGCCAGGAAGCTCTTTACCTTCAAGCCATTCTAGAAACGCACCGCCCGCTGTTGAGATGTAAGTGAAGCCATCAGCAACCCCGGCATGATTAAGTGCCGATACAGTGTCGCCACCGCCAGCCACCGTCACCAATTTGCCAGCCTTGGTAAGTTGAGCAGCATGTTGGGCAGCGGCCACCGTGGCTTTATCGAAAGGCTGAATTTCAAACGCCCCAAATGGCCCATTCCACACCACAGTCTTCGCAGCATCAAAAGCTTTGTTCACAGCCGCAATCGATTGAGGCCCCACATCCAACATCATTTCATCAGCAGCAATGTCATTGACTGGCACAACGCGGTTCGCAGCCCCAGCTTTAAACTCTTTCGAAACAACAGCATCCGTCGGCAACAGCAATGTGCAATTTTTTGCCTTGGCACGCGCCATGATTTCAATCGCGGTCGGGATCAAATCCTTTTCACAAAGCGATTTGCCCACATCAACACCTTGCGCCGCCAAGAACGTGTTGGCCATGCCGCCACCAATAACAATAGTGTTGGCAATGCCTGTGAGGTTGCCCAGCAATTCCAACTTGGTAGAAACTTTTGCTCCACCAACCACAGCAACTAAAGGCCGTTCTGGTTTTTCCAGTGCTGCTTGCAAAGCCTTCAACTCCGCTTCCATAGCGCGACCAGCATAAGCCGGAATGAGATGGGCAATGCCTTCGGTCGATGAATGCGCTCTGTGAGCCGCCGAGAAAGCGTCATTCACAAAAATATCACCAAGCTCCGCCAGCATTTTGGCAAAGCCAGCATCATTCTTTTCTTCGCCACCATGATAGCGCGTGTTTTCCATCAAAATAACATCGCCAGCTTTGGCATCTACGGCAGGGGCTGATTGCCAATCAGTGAAATGGAAATGCACTGCATGGCCAAGCGCTTTCTCAAGCGCCGGAGCCACCGGCTTCAAAGACATCTCAGGCACAACCTTGCCCTTAGGCCGATCAAAATGCGCAAGGATAATTACGGCAGCACCCTTCGAGAGAAGTTCCTTCAGTGTGGGCACCACACGGTCAATGCGAGTAGTGTCAGTAACAACACCATCAGCAATCGGCACGTTAAGATCAAGACGGATCACCACACGTTTGCCAGAAACATTTACATCATCGAGAGTTCTAAAAGCGGGCATTAAAAGCTCCTGATTTGAATTTGCGAGGTGCGTACATCAAATGCCGTAGAGAAGGAAGGGGCGAGCGACAGTTTGAACTAAGCAACTTCGAGACGCCGCACTTTAATCTTGTCAGATGAAACTTGGGCTAGGTCGTAATGAAGCTGTTGGGTCAGCCAGCTCTCAGCACTACCACCGAAAGCTTTCGAAAGGCGCACCGCCATTTCGGGAGAAATGCCGCGTTTGGCATTAACGAGTTCGGACAAAGAATTGCGCGAAACGCCGAGGGCCGTTGCTGCATCAGTGATGCTAATGCCTAAAGGTTCAATGCAATCATGCAAAATGATTGCGCCGGGGTGGGGAGGGTTTTTCATGGTCACGTTCAATTCCTTCTAGTGGTAGTCTATATAATCGACATCGGTTGCGCGGCTTTGTTCAAAGCGGAATGTGACACGCCAATTGCCATTCACGGTGACTGCATAAAATCCGGCAAGCGCTCCCTTCAACGGATGAAGCCGATACCCCGGCAAATCCATGTCTGCCGCAGTTGCCGAAGCGTCCAGCCTTGCTAAAATACGACGCAACTTGTCTGCATGATCTGCTTTTACACCGCGAGCATCGTCGGCTTCATGCAGACGACGCAGGCCTTTGTGGCGAATGGTAATTATCATTGCGATGTACTGTAACCTGACATGTGTCGGATGTCAAATGGCGTTTCGCGCTGAAGGTAAGGATTGAGGTTGGGGTTAAGTGCAGTGAGATTGATGCACTGACATCACAATTTTCTTATTCCGTAATTTTTCTAACCACACGGTATTCACGTAAAAGCATCACGACTAGAAAGAGCGCAAATAGATTGACCCCCATAGTTGGAAAATTCGCAACCAAGTGCTTTGATGCAGAAAAAGTAAAGAAGTCGATTGTATAGCCAAATTTTAGATCCAACGGTTGAGTGAACATTTCAGACGAAGCCACATAAACATAAAGTATGCCTTTGTAGCCATACTGAGCAAATGGAAGATTGAATGCTACAGTCTGAGCACCCAGATTTATTATGGCCAACCTATACCCAAGCAAGCTCTTATCCAAAACACACCACCCGGCAAACCGATTAAGTAGACCAAGCCCAAGTGAAAATAACAGCGTTGACCACTGCCAAGTCGGCTGCCCCCAAAGAGCGCTTACAATCTGTATGTTTGCCGACAGTATGAAAGTAACTGCCGTCATAAATTGAAATATCGCCGCGACGCGAGTTGAATTCAAATTAGCCTTATTACCCAATCGGTTGAACTAAATTTCCAGAATTAACTTGGGGTATTTTACTTCGCCATCGCAGCCTTCACCACAGCCTTGGCTGTAATGCCAAACTTCTCATACAGCACTTCAGCCGGAGCACTTGCGCCAAAGCCTGTCATGCCAATGAAGTGACCATCGACACCAATAAATCTGTCCCATGTGGTGCGAACGCCGGCTTCAACAGCAATGCGGATTTTTTCTGTGCCGAGAATGGAAGCTTTATAAGCCTTGCTCTGGCGTTCAAACAATTCCATTGAAGGAACTGAAACCACGCGGGTGGGCACACCCTTCTTATCAAGTGTGGCTTTTGCAGCGATGGCGATTTCAACTTCGGAACCTGTGGCGAAAATTACCGCCTTGGCCTTTTTAGCTGACGGTGCAATTTCATAAGCACCTTGCGAGCACAGATTCTTTGCTGAATAACCTTGACGCGAAGCCGCAACTTTCTGGCGCGTGAGCACCAAGATCGATGGCGTCTTCATTGACTCCAAAGCAATCTGCCAGCACTCAGCCGTTTCAACCGCATCACACGGACGCAGAACCAACAGATTCGGAATAACCCGCATCGCGGCCAGATGTTCGATGGGTTGATGAGTCGGACCATCCGCACCCAAGCCAATTGAATCATGCGTCATCACAAAAATTGACCGAATGCCCATGAGGGCCGCCAAGCGAATGGACGGGCGGCAATAGTCGGTGAAGCAAAAGAACGTGCCACCATAAGGAATAACGCCGCCATGCAGCGCCATGCCGTTCATGGCCGCAGCCATGCCATGTTCACGAATGCCATAATGGATATAGCGCTCGCCATAATTGCCCGCATCTAAAACTTTCATGTCTTTCGAATTGGTGTTGTTAGACCCCGTCAAATCTGCCGAGCCGCCAATGGCTTCAATCACCACGGGGTTGATTACATTTAAAGCATCTTGCGAGGAATTGCGTGTAGCCACTTCTGGCGGCTTGGCGGCAAGGGCTTTTTTATAAGTCGCAATCGTTGCCTCAAAATTCTTCGGCAATTCGCCTTTCATCACACGGTTAAATTCAGCTTTATGGGGCGAAGCCGCAAGTCGCGCTTCCCATGCTTCACGCGCCGATTTACCTTTTGAGCCAACAGCTTTCCATGCCGATGCAATATCTTTTGGGATCACAAATGGAGCAGAATCCCAACCCAGCACTTTACGCGCAACTGCAACTTCATCAACACCGAGTGGTGAACCATGAATGCCCTTGGTGCCTTGCTTATTGGTAGCACCAAATCCAATAATTGTGCGGCAGGCGATCATGCTGGGGCGATCAGCATGTTGGG
>JAYUPT010000120.1:0-10365 GCA_043759965.1 Aestuariivirga sp.
CGATACAGCGTGTTTAAAAATGTCTCGGCGGCGGCGACGGCATAAGCAGGGTCAGCATAAAGTGCTTCTTCTGGAAACGTGTAACGCGCCAACCAATCCAGAAGATCGACTGCGGCGGCAGCGAGCATTCGATTTTGTGGGAAATGAATATGAGCATCAATGAAGCCTGCCATAAGAAGTGAATCACCATAATCTTCGCGCGGTGTGAGTTCAAATGCGCGCGGCAAAAGTGCTAAAGGCCCGCGAAATAAAATCCGGCCATCATCACCAATGGCAATGCAGCCACGAGTGTCATAGATCAGCTCGTCCGCACTTTCGCCAAAGGCCACAAGTTGACCGAGAAGCAGCTTTGTCATTCTGAAACCCGCGCTTCTAAACGAAAGCCAATGATGTGGCACACCTGTTGCAAAGCCACCTTGAATTCAGCTTGACGTGGATGGTGAATGCGCTGTTCAAAGCTTTGCAAAATCTGATGCTTGGTTGCACCTTTTACGGCGAAAATAAAAGGAAAACCATTTTGCTCTTTGTACTGATCATTCAAAGCTGTGAACTTTGCAAATTCAGTAGCACTCAAGGAATTTAAACCTGCGCCTTTTTGTTCTTTGCTGGAATCGGTTGTTAACGTCGCGCGTGTCGCTAAATCAGGGTGCGCGCGCAGAAGCGCAAGCTGCATTGCCTCATCCGCCTCCAACACAACAGTGCTAAAGGCCGCAATCATAGAGGCACGCGAGGTAAACGGTCGTGGTGCGCCAGAGGCCACCCAAGACGAATGTTCCGCTATATCACCAAACACCGCCACAAATTCCTCAACCGTCATTGCATTTACTTGGGCAAGCGTAATCATTGCGCTGCCAACCACGCGCCAAGCTTTTGGCGTTCATCAATTGTCATGCCCGTTTTATTGCCCAGCGGCATGGTTTTGTTCCGTACCGATTGGGCATCAATTTGCTTAATATAGCGCCTTAGATCTTGGGTGTTTTCAAACACAACACCTTTAGGAGCAACCTTGATTTTTGCATCGGTTGGATTTGCAGAATGGCAAGATTGGCAATGGGTTTGCACCACAGCCATCACTTCTGCATCACTCACTTTTAATCCTTGATATCCAGCAGAAGGTGCAGGCTCTGTGAGCATAACCGCACCCACCAAACAAAGTGCAATCACCGGAATAGACCAAGCGAGTTTAGATATATCATCACCCACCTCAGTGCGTAGCAAAAAGTGGCGTGCAACTCCGCCCCCCAAAACCACAAGGCCAACTATCGCCCAAGCCTGTGGATGGCCCGTGATGATGGCGTAATGGTTGCTCGTCATCATAAACAGCACAGGCAATGTGAGATAAGTGTTGTGCAAAGAGCGCTGCTTGCCGATGATACCATATTTAGGATCAGGCTTTTCGCCCTTCAAAAGTGCAGCGGTAATTTTGCGTTGGTTGGGAATAATTACTGCAAAAACATTGGCTGCCATCATCGTTCCGATGAAAGCACCGGCGTGGATGAAAGCGCCACGACCCGAAAACACTTGGCCGAAACCATAGGATGCAGCAAGGATAAGCATGAAAACACTGAGCGCCAGCCACGCTGTGTTCTGACCTAGCCATGACTTGCACAAGAGATCATATATCAGCCAGCCCGCAAAAAGCGACACAACTGAAATAGCAATTGCCTGCCAGTTGCTGAGCGGCAAGACATCAGGATCAATTAGAAAAAGATCAGCCTGCACATAGTATTGAATGATGAGCAGCAAGAACCCTGTGATCCACGCAAGATAGGCTTCCCACTTAAACCAAATTAAATCAGGCGGAAGGTCCGGCGGGGCGACAAGAAATTTTTTAACGTGATAAAATCCACCACCATGCACCTCCCATGCCTCGCCGTTGCGCAGTGAAAGATCAAGTGCCACAAAATAAAACGAAGTGCCTATCCATGCAATGCCAGCCACCATATGGCCCCAGCGCACCAAGATATTCAGCCATTCGAGAAGAAAGGGATCCATTTGAAACTCAGCACTTTCAAAATAAAATATACATTGTCACCCCGACAAAAGTCGGGACCCAGAAATTCACACTCTGGGCCTCTTGAAAGTCTGGGTCCCGACTTTCGTCGGGATGACAGAATGTAGAATAGCCCTCACCCTATTCAGAATGAGGGCTCTTTGTTCTTACTGTGGTAACTTATCGTCCACGCCTTTAACATACCAGTTCATGCCAAGGATCATGCCGTCATCAACCTTGTCAACAACAGTGCCATCCTGCTTGGTGATTTTGCCACCAAATGGATCAAGCGTTCCGGCTGTGATTGCTGCTTCAGTTTCCATAGCGGCTTTTTTCACATCATCTGGAAGGTTGGTATAAGGCGCCATTTGCACTGTGCCTTCGGCCATGCCGTCCCATGATTGTTGCGATTTCCAAGTGCCTCCCATCGCATCTTTAACCCGGCGCACATAATAAGGGCCCCAGTTATCGATGGTCGAAGTCATTTGCGCCGTGGGTCCAAACTTAATCTGATCTGATGCTTGGCCAAAGCCCAGTTTCTTTTGCTCTTCAGCAACGGTGATTGGTGCCGCAGAGTCAGTGTGTTGCACGATAATATCAGCACCTTGGCTGAACAAAACCTTGGCAGCATCGCCTTCTTTGCCAGGGTCAAACCAAGTGTTCACCCAAACAATTTTCACTTTGAAATCAGGGTTCACAGTTTGCGCACCCAGCATGAACGCGTTGATGCCAGACACAACTTCAGGAATTGGGAAGGACACGATATAACCTGCAATGCCAGTTTTTGACATCTTGGCAGCAATTTGCCCTTGCACATAACGGCCCTGATGGAACTTGGCGTTATAAGTTGTCACGTTATCAGCGGTTTTGTATCCGGTGGCATGTTCAAACTTCACATCAGGATATTTGGCGGCAACTTCTAAAGTTGGCTCCATATAGCCAAACGATGTTGTGAAAATAATTTTGCAGCCATCACGAGCCAAGCGCTCAATAGCAGGTGCACTGTCTGCTTCTGGCACGTTTTCAACATACACCGTTTCAACCGCATCGCCCAGTTCAGCTTGAACTTGCTTCACACCTTCGTTGTGTTGATAGGTCCAGCCAAAATCACCGATGGCACCAAGATAGACCCAGCATGCCTTATACTTTTCAGCGGCATTGGCCGAGGCAGACGCCGCACCCAAAGCCATGGCAACAACAGCTGCCGACAACATTAATTTTTTCATTGTTTCGTTCTCCGTTTTGAAGTCCCGTTAAAAATCTTACTACCGATCAGGTACAAAAGACTGACCAAGGCAGGTTGGCGTGTTGGCCCGCATGAGCTGCCGATTACCAGAGATAACCACAAGTGCAGCCACTGTGACAAGATAAGGCAGTGAAGATAACCACTGCGATGGAATACCCCAAGCAAATGTTTGCACGGTAAAAGCCATAATTGTGATTGTGCCAAATAAATAGGCCCCAATAATAAGCCGGCCCGGCAGCCAAGTGGCAAACACCACCAAAGCCAAAGCAATCCAGCCGCGCCCTGCCGTCATATTCTCTACCCATTGCGGCGTATAGGCCAAAGACAGATAGCCGCCCGCCAACCCGGCGCAAGCGCCCCCAAATGCCACGCAGGCATAGCGCACTGCAATAACTTTAAACCCCATGGCATGAGCCGAGGCATGATTATCGCCCACGGCACGAATAACAAGTCCCGCCCTGGTTTTAAACAAAACCCAGCTGACAAGGCCAGCCAGTGCAAAAGAAGCAATAATCAAAATATCAACGCCATAAAAATTAGGAATGCGTGAAATCGGCTGCCCAACTAAACTTTCGCCAATCAAGGCTGATAGGCCCAGTCCCAATAACGTGATGGCAAGCCCAGTGGCCACTTGATTGCTGAGCAATGTGAGGGTGAGAAATCCAAATAGTAAAGACATCAACATGCCAGCAATGATGCTGGCTATCACCCCAAGATAAGGATTGCCCGTGGCAAAGGCCACGCCAAAGCCAGCCACGGCCCCCATCACCATCATGCCTTCCACACCCAGATTAAGCACACCCGAACGCTCCACCACCAACTCGCCCAAAGCAGCAATTAGCAGCGGAGTGGAGGCCGTTACTATCGTCGCTGCGATAGCAAGAAACTGTTCCATTATTTTTTGCCCTCAAAGCGAATGCGGTAAAGGATCAGTGTGTCGCAAGCTAAAATGAAAAACAGCAAAATGCCTTGAAACACTTTGGCAATTTTATCTGGAATTCCGAGTGAAACTTGCGCTGCTTCGCCACCAATAAATGTAAGCGCCAAAAGCAATGCGGCAAAAATCACACCCACAGGATTAAGCCGCCCAAGAAATGCAACGATGATAGCCACAAATCCGTAATTGGGTTCATATGGGGTTTGCAATTGCTTGCCCACTCCCATCACATCGCAAGCGCCAGCAAGGCCAGCAAGGGCGCCTGAAACGGCAAAGCAGAAATAAACCGCTCTGTCAGCAGAGAAGCCCGCAAAGCGCCCAGCGCGCGGTGCAGCCCCCAATGTGCGAAGCTCAAAGCCCTTCAGCATCCGCGCCATCATAAAGGCCAAGCCAAGTGCCGCTATCAGCGCCAGCAATGCTCCCAAATGCACATCACCCCATGTGGGCAAACGTTGCCATTCCACAAAGCGCACGGTTTTTGGAAAATTCATTCCCAACGGATCGCGCATTGATCCTCGCACCAACCAATCAAAAATCAGCCGCGCCACATAGACCAGCATAAGCGAGGTTAGAATTTCATTGGCGCGGTAGCGCACGCGCAAAACGGCTGGAATGAACGCCCATAATGCTCCCCCGATAGCACCTAACGTGAGCATTACAAACATCACTTCTGGTGTTTGCCATTTAGAAAACAACACAGGCACAGCGCCCGCCGCCAAGGCCCCCATAACAAATTGTCCCTCAGCACCAATGTTCCATATATTGGCGGTGTAGCAAAGTGCCAGACCAACAGCGATGAGAACCAAAGGTGTGGCCTTCACAATCAGTTTTTCGCGTGACCAATCATCAGTGAGAGGTTCAACAAAAAACACATAAAGACCATGCAAGGGCTCAACACCGCGCAATTCAAAAACAATTGCGCCAAAAATAAGTGTGAGACAAATCGCAATAACGGGCGATAGCAAGGCCATCTTCCATGAGCGCTCGCTCCGCTTTTCAAGAATGAGCCGCATGTGTAACCTCCCCACTGCCCGCCATCAGCAATCCAATTTTTTCAAGCGAGAGTTGATTGGCCGGAACCGCTGGCGAAAGCTGCCCACGAGAAATAACTGCAATGCGATCCGCAATTTCAAAAATCTCATCAAGATCTTGGCTAATCACCAACACCGCCGCACCTGATCTCGCCAAATCAATCAGCGCTTGCCTGATGGTGGTCGCAGCCCCAGCATCAACGCCCCATGTTGGTTGATTAACCACTAAAACTTTTGGGTTGCGGTCCAACTCTCGCCCCACCACAAATTTTTGCAAATTGCCACCAGAGAGAGACCGTGCTTCGGGGTCAACTTTGCCTTTACGCACATCAAAAGCTTTGAACACCTTTGTTGCAATAGCCATGGCTGCTGATCTGTTGACCACACCACCACTGGAAATTTCCGCATGGCGCGTGAGCACCACATTTTCTGAAAGGGCAAAATTGGGAACCGCCCCGTGGCCCAAACGTTCTTCTGGCACAAAGGCCGCACCACGCTTGCGCCGCTGGGTTACATTTTCCAAACCGCAAAGCACGCCATCAATCACAATGGAGTTTTGAGTTGAAACATGCTCGCCTGAAATGGCATCAAAAAATTCTGATTGGCCATTACCAGCCACGCCAGCAATTGCTACCAACTCGCCACCTTGCACATCAAGATTGATGTTCTTGAGCGAGACAGCAAAGGCACCATCACTCGCCAAATTCAATCCGTGCACGGACAATCTAACAGGCCCCATACTGATATTTTTCTCAGCATGAATGGAAGCAATGTCACTGCCCACCATCATGCGCGCCATGCTGGCTGGCGTTTCCTTGCGCGGATCGCAAGTGGCCACCACCTTGCCATGGCGCAACACAGTTGCGGTAGAACAAAGTTTGCGCACTTCTTCCAAGCGGTGCGAAATATACAAAATTGCAACACCTTCAGAAGCGAGGCGGCGCAAGGTGATAAATAATTGATCAGCTTCTTGTGGTGTGAGCACGCTTGTGGGCTCATCTAAAATTAACAGTTTTGGATTTTGCAAAAGGCATCGCACAATCTCAACGCGCTGGCGCTCACCAACAGAAAGATCAGCTACACTTGCTGAAGGCTCCAGCGGCAAACCATAATCTTGTGAAACCTGGCGCACGCGCTGCGATAACTCAGCCAGATCGAATTCACCAGGCAGTGCCAAGGCGATATTTTCAGCTGCAGTTAGCGCTTCAAATAAACTGAAATGTTGAAACACCATGCCAATGCCAAGCTTGCGCGCCTCAGCTGGGCTGACGATATTAAGGGGCGAACCATTCCATAAAAACTCACCCGAAGTGGGCTGCAATGCGCCATAAAGCATTTTGACCAACGTGGATTTTCCGGCCCCATTTTCCCCAAGCAATGCGTGAATTTCGCCTGCCTTTACAGAAATTGAAACATCATCATTGGCCCGTAAGGTGCCGAAAATTTTGACGATGTGGTTGGCTTGGAGGAGAGGAAAATTTGTCACCTTAGCCCCCTATTCCGTCATTCCCGCGCAGGCGGGAATCCAACTTAAATTCTTCGCCTTGGCAAAAGTTGGATTCCCGCCTGCGCGGGAATGACGAATAATTGGAGAAGGCGACATTCATAAATTTATCCTAATTGTTTTTAACGGAATCTCAGAATCCAATTCTTGCGTTCTCAACAGCTCATCTTGCTCCAATAACTGAACCGAAACACTGGCAGCAATGGCAGCAGGGTGTTTGGATTTTAGGGTGGAAACTCCAATCGGGCATGTGAGCCGTGTTGGATCAACACCAGCCTCTATAAGACGTTTAAAAAACCGCGCTCGTTTGGTTTGGCTGCCAATCAACCCAACAAATGCAAAGGCAGGGTTGCGCAAAGCCACATCAACAATCTCAAAATCCAGCGCATGAGAATGACTCATCACCAAAACAAATGCATCAGGCTCCATCGCAGTAGGTTCGCCAACGCGACACATTACATTTGGTGGAACCGCCGCCGGAAACGCATTGGGCCTTGCATCCCACCAACTAATTTTAAACGGCAATGATGCCAGCGCCAAAACCAAGGCGCGGCCCACATGGCCAGCCCCCCACAAATGAATGTGGCGTAGATCATCTACGAAATACTCAGCTCGCTGTTTCACAAGTGTGAGTGAATTTGCATCAAAACTTTCGATCTTCAAATCAACCCGCCCGCCACAACATTGGCCAAGATCAGGGCCTAAATGTTTGCGGATAATTTTATGAGCGGGCAATTTTCCAAGCAGGCTTTGCGCCTCCGCCATGGCGTGCCATTCCAAAGTGCCGCCGCCAATGGAACCATGAAAGCCCAGCGGTGTAACCACCATCCAAGCCCCCTCTTCGCGCGGGGTGGAACCTTCCGCAGCGATAATTGTAACCATCGCACAAGTGCCATGAGTTTCGAGTGCTGCGAGAATTTTGCGGTGCGGGTTCATAAGCTCCTCACTGCCTTTAAAATCGTTTCTGGTGTAGCTGGCGTATCAAGCTTTGGCACCGTGCCAGGTTTCACGCTTGCCACTGCATCGATCACTGCACACCACACTGAAATGGGTAACATCAAGGGGGGTTCGCCCACGGCTTTTGAACGATAGATTGTATCAGACACATTGCCTGCACTTTTGAACAAAGCTACGCGGAAATCTTCGGGCACATCCGAAGCGCACGGAATTTTATAAGTCGATGGTGCATGTGTCCGAAGTTTTCCATCATCACCGTAAACCAATTCCTCTGTGGTCAGCCAGCCCATGCCCTGCACAAAGCCACCCTCAATCTGGCCAATATCAATGGCGGGGTTAAGCGAGTGGCCCACATCGTGCAAAATATCAACGCGCGTCACTTTCATTTCGCCCGTCATGGTATCAATCAAAACTTCAGAACACGACGCGCCATAAGCAAAATAGAAAAACGGCATACCGTTCCCCAATGGACGATCCCAATGAATTTCTGGTGTGGCATAGTGGCCAGCACAGGAAAGTGAAATGCGGGCTTCTTTTGCAAGTTTAGCAAGTGTGATGAAATTGATTGATTTACGGCCAGACTTCACCTTGTCATTTTCAAAAGTGACAGACGACTTTTTCACCTTCCATAGCTTCGCCACAAATTCGGCCATGCGATCTTTAATGGCTAACGCTGCATTGCGTGCTGCCATGCCATTCAGATCAGAGCCTGATGAAGCAGCAGTGGCCGATGTGTTTGGCACCTTGCCAGTGTTGGTAGCGGTGATGGCGACGCGATTTAACGCAATGCCGAAAACTTCCGCCACCACTTGCGCCACTTTTATATAAAGCCCTTGGCCCATTTCGGTGCCACCATGGTTGAGGTGCACTGAGCCATCGGAATAAACATGCACCAAGGCGCCCGCCTGATTGAGGTGAGTTGCCGTAAATGAAATGCCAAATTTAACTGGTGTCAGCGCCAAGCCCTTTTTTAGGATGCGACTGGTTTTATTGTAAGCATCAATCTCTTTGCGGCGCTTGCGATAAGCGCAAGTCTTTTCAAGTTGGCCAACAAGTTCAGGCAAGATATTATCGCGCAGTTTTTGCCCGTAAGGAGTCACATCGCGGCGTGGGCCATAGAAATTCCGTTTACGCACATCTAAAGCATCTAAGCCTGTTTGAATGGCGATTGCTTGCATCATCGCTTCAGCAAACACCATGCCTTGCGGGCCACCAAAACCTCTGAAGGCTGTGTTTGAAACCGTGTTGGTTTTCAAACGCCGCGTGGCAATGGTAAAGGCTGGATAATAATAAGCATTATCGGCATGGAACATGGCGCGGTCGCAAATCGCACCGCTAAGATCAGCCGAATAACCAACACGCCCAAGAAAATTCACGTCCACCTGTGTGATGCGCGCGGTCTTGTCGAAGCCTGCTTCATACTCCACATGAAAATCGTGGCGTTTACCGGTCATTATAAAATCATCATCGCGGTCTAAGCGGCATTTTGCTGGGCGGTTTAATTTCTGCGCGGCCAGTGCAGCCAAGCAGGCCCATTGCGTCGCTTGGCTTTCCTTGCCGCCAAAGCCACCCCCCATGCGGCGGCATTCACATGTCACCTTCGCATCGGGAACACCAAGCATTGAAGCCACTTTGTGCTGAATTTCCTGTGGATGCTGCGTGGAGGAATGCACCAACATGCCGCCATGTTCTTGCGGGATGGCAAAAGCGATTTGGCCTTCAAGATAAAAATGCTCTTGGCCACCAATTGCAAACGCGCCGGAAATTTTATGTGCAGACGACTTTTTTACATCACCTTTTTTGAAGGCATAAGGCGGCAGTAGATCTGTTTTGGAATCTAGCACATTTACAATGGGAGTAGCTTTTTCAATTTCAATTTTCGCCAGCAGCCGCGCCCGCAAAGCAGCTTCACGCGTGGTGGCCACAACTGCAAAAATAACTTGGCCATGAAAGTGAATTTCCCCCTTGGCCAAAATCGGATCGTCTCCCATAATAGGGCTGCAATCATTATGGCCTGAAATATCTGCGGCGGTGAATACGGCAAGCACACCCGCAGCCGCACGCACTGGAGAGAGGTCGAGCGCAACTATTTTTCCAACTGCGCCATCCATAGCAAAGCCCGGCACCACATGCACGGTTCCATCAGGTTCGCGAATGTCGTCAATATAAGTGGCTGCACCCGTTACATGGAGTTCGGCACTGTCATGGGCGATGGTTTTGCCGACGGTTCTCATGACAACGCCTTTTGTAACAGCGCATTGGCCACTGTGCTGCGATACTCCGCACTGGCGCGCATATCGCTGAGCGGCGAGTAATCATCAAGTGTTACGGCTTCGGCTTCCTGCAACGTTTTGCCGATCAGTGCAGCTTCCGTTTTCAAAGCCCGCTTTGGCGTGGCTGCCATGCCACCATAAGCAATGCGGGCAGCGGTTATTTTATCTCCGTCAAGCGTGAGTAAAAATGCACCCATGACCGCAGAAATATCATCATCAAACCGTTTTGAAATTTTAGTACATTTAAAAATCTGATTGGGTTTTGGCTTGGGCACATCAATGCGCCACACCAGTTCACCTGCCCTGCGGTCTTGCTTGCCATAGTCAATGAAGAAGTCTTCAAGCTTCATTGAGCGCACCATTTTGCCAAAGCGCAAATGCAAAGTTGCGCCAAGCGCAATAAGAGCAGGGGGCATGTCTCCAA
>JAYUPT010000121.1:0-10319 GCA_043759965.1 Aestuariivirga sp.
CCGGCCCATTGTACTTCCACTTTTTTCATGTTGGCCAACGCATCTTTCAAAGCCATGGCTTTGCCCCTACGAGCTATAGCCATGATGATCGTGACGGGATGGATTACGGAAAGCGATACGCCCGGCACTCCCTTATCGGCACCAAAGCGGCCTGACTTTGCAACATCTTCTAATGCCGAGGTTCTAAGCATGGAGTCTCTCATTTTTTGCATCAAAGTGAACAGGATCACAAATCTCGGCGAGATAATGGTGCCCGCGCAGGCCATCAAACACTTTCACAATTTGGCCATGACGGGCGCGGCCATTTGAGAGAAGTGCCAAGCCCAACCACATGTTCAGCATTGGCGACCATGCAACTGAGCAAATATATCCTTGGTCGGCCAGCATAGAGGGCGCATCGCTTTGCTTTAACAAATGCCCGCCAGACCGAATTTTCATGGTGCGATCAACTGGTTTAATGCCGACAACACATTGCCGCGCCGGATCAACCAATCCTTCGCGCTGCGCCATCACGCGGCCGATATAATCTTTCTTGGTGGACATCATTTTGCCCAAACCTAAATCACCAGCCGTGGTGGTGCCATTCAACTCGCCGCCCGCCACATGGCCTTTTTCAATGCGCATGATGGAAAGCGCTTCAACGCCATATGGCACAATGCCAAATTCTGCGCCTGCCTGCATGATGGCGCGGGCAGCGGCATTGCCATAGTCTGCCGGAACTGCAAGTTCGTATGCATGTTCGCCGGAGAATGAGATGCGGAACAGGCGCGCTTCAATGCCGCCCATAATGGTGATTTCTTTGGCTGCAAGATAAGGCACCGTCTCGTCATTGAGCGTGAGCTTATCAACCAACTTCTGCAATGTGGCGCGAGCCTTGGGGCCAGCCACGGCCATTTGCGCCCATTGCTCGGTCACCGAAACATATTGCACATCAAGCTCTGGCCAATGCACTTGGTGAGCAAATTCAATGTTGCTCATCACACGAGCGGCATTTGCGGTGGTGGTGGTCATCACATAGTGATCTTCGGCAAGGCGCGATGTGGTGCCATCATCAAACACAATGCCATCTTCACGCAGCATCAAACCATAGCGGGCTTTACCAATGCTCAGTGTACTGAAGGTGTTGCAATAGAGGCGGTCTAAGAATGTTCCGGCGTCTTTACCTTGAATATCAATCTTGCCCAATGTGGAGACATCACAAAGGCCAACGCTGGCGCGCGTGGCTTTCACTTCACGCGACGCAGAAGCCAACCAATCTTCGCCCACCTTGGGAAACCATGAGGAGCGCATCCACAATCCAGTTTCTACAAACACTGCACCCTGCTCCACCGCCCACTGATGCAACGGCGTTTTGCGAACGGGCTGGAAATGATGGCCTGTGAAGGGACCGGTGAATGCGCCGAATGACACTGGAGTGTAGAAGGGGCGGAATGTGGTGGTGCCCATTTCGGCGATAGATTTGCCGGATGCTTCGGCGAGAATTGCAATTGCATTCACATTTCCAAGCTTGCCTTGGTCGGTGGCCATGCCAGTGGTGGTGTAACGCTTGGCGAGTTCGACATGGCCATAACCTTCGCGCGCCGCCAAAGGCAAATCCTTTGCTGTCGCGTCGTTTTGATAATCGATGAAGGCCTTACCTGTAGATTCCTTCACCCACCAGAAAGGCTGAATGGCGAAGGCTTCATCACGGCATTTTGGTGCAGTGGGAACGCGGCCCTTCATGGTGCCAGCGCGGGCACCACCCGCCAAACATTCTGACAGCAACATGTGCCCCGCAGCACTGCCGATGGCAGTGAATGCAGCACCCACTTCAGGTGGTGTGAAAGCCACGATACTCTCATTCCAAATTGGTTTGGCACCTCGATGGCACATGAGGTTTACGATGGGGCTCCAGCCGCCAGACATGGCAACGGCATCACACGGAATGCCATCAACTGAAGCGACACCCTTGCCGCCTTTGACATTGAGAATGCGTCCGCCTGTGCGCGTGTCGATAATCGCTTCAACATGAATGCCGTGATGTTTAAAGTCACGCGCGGTGCGTAACGCTGAATCATTGTTTGTAAATATCGCAATTGATTTTCCAGCCGCTGCAGCATAGCGATTGGAATAATGCCGCATGGCGGAAGCCAACATTACTCCCGGCACATCATTGCCGCCGAACACCAAAGGGCGCTCTTCCGCACCTGCTGCCAGAACTGCGCGTTTGGCATGAATGCGAAGGTAGCGCTGGCGCGGCTCGAAGGGCGCAGGCACAGCCACATGATCATTCACGCGTTCCAGTGCGCCAAAGATGTTACCATCAAACCAGCCAAAGATTGTGGTGCGCGGCATGAGAGACACATTTGGCAGCGAGGCCAATTCAGCTATCGCGTTTTGTGACCACTCGAAACCAGACTGACCCGCGATCTCTTCATTTTCAAACAGTAACGAACCACCCAAGCGCGAGCCTTCATCCGCCAAGACTACGCGAGCACCGGAGCGAGCAGCGGTGATTGCCGCCATCAGTCCGGCGGGGCCGGAGCCCACGACCAGCAGATCACAATGGGCATAAGATTTTTCGTAGGTGTCGGGGTCAGTTTCCTTTGAGGCGGTGCCGAGGCCCGCGGCTTTTCTGATCAGCGGTTCATAAATTTTTTCCCAAAAGCTTTTGGGCCACATGAAGGTTTTGTAATAAAAGCCAGCGACGAAGATTGATGACGCGAGGGACGTGATCGCGCCTACATCAAACTCCAATGATGGCCAGCGATTTTGGCTTTTGGCAATGAGGCCATCATAAAGTTCAACCATGGTGGCTCGCGTATTGGCTTCCTTGCGGCCCCCTTCTCGCAATTCCACAAGTGCGTTGGGTTCAGAGCTGCCTGCTGAAATGACACCGCGCGGGCGGTGATATTTGAAGCTGCGGCCCATGAGATGCACGCCATTGGCGATAAGGGCGGAAGCGAGTGTATCGCCCTCGTGGCCAGTGAAAGGCTTGCCATCAAATTTGAAATTCAAGTTCGTGTCACGGTCAATGAGACCACCAGATTTAATGCGAAAGCCTGTCATGTTTTTTGCTTCAGTTTAAAATTCTTGGCAATCACAGCGCCAAACACTTCATGGGTTTTGGTGTCGCGTGAGACCACAAGCCACGCGCGGCAGCCGCCTGAGTGATGTGCGAATTCAGCAACTTTCCCATGCAGATTATCACGCTCGTAAACATAAGCGTGCCAGTTTGGATCGTCTAAACTTGTTGGGCGCACAACATTGGCATCGCCTAAGAATGTGAACTCTTCGACGGGGCGGGTTCCGCAATGGGGGCAAGGGATTAGCATCAGTGTAAATTGGGTGTAGCACCCTGCCCTTTTTCATCAAGCATGTGGCCAGTTTTGAAGCGGTCCAGCCTGAATGCGGTTGCAACTCTATGTGGTTCATCTTTCGCAATCAAATGCGCGTAACACCAACCGGAAGCAGGCGTTGCTTTGAAGCCACCATAACACCAGCCCGCATTCAAATATAATCCGTGTACAGACGTTTTATCGATAATTGGAGAACCATCCATCGACATATCCATAACACCGCCCCAAGAACGCAATGCGCGCACGCGGGCCAGCGACGGGATCATGGCGACACCTGCTTCAATCACATGTTCCACCATGGGGAGATTTCCACGCTGGGCATAAGAGTTATAGCCGTCAATATCGCCACCAAATACGAGACCACCTTTATCGGATTGCGAGACATAGAAATGGCCTGCACCAAATGTCACCACGCCATCAATATATGGCTTCAGTCCTTCGGAAACAAAAGCTTGCAGCACATGGCTTTCGATTGGGAGCTTTAGTCCTGCCATGCTTGCTACTTCTGATGAATGCCCAGCAGCACAGAGGGCAAGTTTTTTACATTTAATGTGGCCGCGATTGGTCTGTACACTGACGACTTTTCCGTTTTCAGTTTTAATGCCCGTGAGTTCACAGCCCTGCAAAATATCAACACCACGCAAATCTGCACCGCGTGCATAGCCCCAGGCCACGGCATCGTGGCGCACAGTGCCGCCGCGCCGTTGCAAAAGCCCACCCTTGATGGGGAAGCGCGCATTTTCATAATCGAAGAAAGGATACATTTCACGCACCGCTTCGCGGTCGAGCAACTCTGCATCAACACCATCAATTCGCATGGCATTGCCACGCCTGGCAAATGCATCGCGCTGCGCATCGGTGTGGCACAAATTCAAAACACCGCGCTGCGAAACCATAGCGTTGAAGTTGAAATCTTGCTCCAGCCCTTCCCACAATTTCATCGACAATTCATAAAATGGATTATTGCCGAGCAGCATATAGTTTGAGCGAATGATGGTGGTGTTGCGGCCCACATTGCCAGAGCCGATATAGTTTTTCTCCAGCACAGCAATGTTTTTCAGGCCGTGTTCTTTAGCCAAGTAATAGGCGGTGGCAAGCCCATGCCCGCCGCCACCCACGATGATGATGTCATATTCATTCTTCGGTTCAGGTGAACGCCAAGCGGGGGTCCAGTTTTTATGGCCCGACAGGGAATTTTTGAGAAGTGAGAAGATGGAGTATTTCATCAGCAGTCCAAAGTGGTGTCGCGTTCCCATTGGGTGAGGTGGCGGCAGTATTGGTTCCACTCGTTGTGTTTCAGTTTGAGATAGCCTGACGATAATTCATCTCCCAAGGCGGAACGCAAAATTGTGTTCTTTTCAAAATTCCGCAAAGCATCAAGCAGATTGAGCGGGAGTTTTTTCAAATCCTTCACGGTGTGGCTTTGGGTGTACATATCAATATCAAGGCGCTTACCGGGGTCGATTTTGCGTTCAATGCCGTCCATGCCTGCCGCCAAAATTCCGGCGAGCATCAAGTAAGGATTGGCGGATGGATCTGGCAATCGGAATTCGCAACGGCCAGCATCTGGAATGCGTACCATATGCGTGCGGTTATTGCCGCCGAAGCTGATGGTGTTTGGCGACCATGTTGCACCTGAAATGGTGCGTGGCGCATTGATGCGCTTGTAAGAGTTTACGGTTGGGTTGGTAATGGCCACCAAGGCATCAGCATGTTCAATCAAACCGCCAATGAAATTATAGGCCAACGGCGAAAGGCCCATCTCATCGGCGGCGTTTTCGAACAAATTCTTTTTGCCAGCCTTGTCCCAAACAGAAAGATGGGCGTGGCAACCATTGCCAGATAAATTGATGAAAGGCTTGGGCATGAAGGTGGCGCGCATTCCGTGCTTTTCAGCAATGGCTTTCACCATGAATTTGAAAAAGGCCAGTTGATCAGCGGTGGTGAGCGCGTCGCTGAAATTCCAATTGATTTCAAATTGGCCGTTGGCATCTTCGTGGTCGTTTTGATAGGGCCCCCAGCCAAGCGTGGTCATGGTGGTGCAGATTTCACCAATCACATCTAAGCGCCGCATGATGGCGGCTTGATCATAACAAGGTTTTTCTTGGGTATCTTTTTCATCCGAAGGGGCGGAACCATCTGCATTGATCAAATGAAACTCTGGCTCACACCCAGCCATCAGTTTCATATTTTGCTTTGCCGCCCTTTCCATGCCGCGTTTTAACGCAAGGCGAGGCGCTTGTTCCAAAGGCTTGCCGCTCATGTGCGGGTCGCCTGCAATCCAAGCTACGTCAGGCCGCCAAGGAAGTTGGATAATCGAGTCGGTGTCAGGAAACACAAGCACATCAGGGTGGGCTGGAGTTTGATCGAGCCATGTTGCAAAGCCTGCAAAACCAGCGCCTGATTTCTGCACTTTATTGGCGGCTTCGGCAGGCACCAGCTTGGCGCGTTGCACGCCGAATAAATCGGTATAGTTGAACAAGAAGAATTTAACTTTGTTCTTCTTGGCGTAATGAACCAGGTCTAGTGCCATCGTTTCCGCTCCCTAATTTTTTTGTGTTTTTAAAAACGTATCTTTCCCGGAATCCAATCGGTGCCCGCCAATGGAACCTGTGCCATGGCGGCGGCTTCGATTGTCAATGCACAAAGGTCTTCAGGTTCTAAATTATGCACATGCGATTTGCCATTCGCCCTAGCGATGGTTTGCGTTTCGAGCGTTAGCACTTTTAGAAAATTGTAAAGTCTGCGACCAGCTTTCACGGGGTCTAATCGCTTTGATAGTTCTGGGTCTTGGGTGGTGATGCCTGCGGGGTCGCGGCCTTCATGCCAATCATCGTAAGCGCCAGCGGTGGTGCCCAGTGCATTATATTCAGCTTCATAATGTGGGTCATTATCACCGAGTGCCACCAGTGCTGCCGTGCCAATCGCCACAGCATCAGCGCCAAGGGCAAGTGCCTTTGCCACATCAGCACCATTGCGAATGCCGCCTGATACAATGAGCTGAACTTTGCGGTGCATGTTTAATTCTTGCAGGGCGCGAACGGCAGGGCGGATGCAGGCAAGTGTGGGCTGGCCCACATGTTCGATAAACACTTCCTGCGTGGCCGCTGTACCGCCTTGCATGCCGTCCACCACCACAACATCGGCACCTGCTTTCACTGCGAGTGCCACATCATAGTAAGGCCGTGCGCCGCCGATTTTTACATAAATGGGTTTTTCCCAATTGGTGATTTCGCGCAGTTCGGCAATTTTAATTTCAAGATCATCAGGGCCAGTCCAATCTGGGTGGCGACAAGCCGAACGTTGATCAATGCCTTTGGGCAAGCAGCGCATGGCGGCCACACGATCTGATATTTTCTGGCCGAGCAACATGCCGCCGCCGCCGGGCTTGGCACCTTGGCCAATCACCACTTCAATGGCATCAGCTTTGCGCAGATCATCTGGGTTCATTCCATAGCGAGACGGTAGATATTGATAGACAAGGTGCTTAGATTGGCCTCGCTCTTCCGGCGTCATGCCACCATCGCCTGTCGTGGTAGAAGTGCCTGCCGCAGATGCGCCACGGCCCAAGGCTTCTTTAGCGTTTGCAGAGAGCGAGCCGAAACTCATGCCCGCAATGGTGATTGGAATTTTAAGCTCGATTGGTTTTTTGGCAAAGCGAGTGCCGAGCACCACATCGGTTCCGCATTTCTCGCGGTAGCCCTCTAATGGATAGCGCGAGATTGATGCGCCTAAAAAAAGCAGATCATCAAAATGCGGCAGCTTGCGTTTTGCGCCTGCGCCACGAATATCATAAATGCCAGTGGATGCGGCGCGGCGGATTTCGGCCAGCGTTGCATCGTCAAAAGTTGCTGATTTGCGCGGCGGGGTGCGAGGGGTGCTTTCCATCTTATCCTCAATAGCTGTCTGCGTGGTCAACGCTGAAATTATAAAGTTTGCGGGCTGAACCATAGCGTTTGAATTCGGATGGTTTTTCTTTGCGGCCTGCAGCTTTGAGCAAGCGTTCAAGATCGCCTAAGTGTTCGGCGCGCATTTCTTTTTCAATGCAATCAGCACCAAGGCTAGCCACTTTGCCCTTTACATAAAGGCGGGCTTCATAAATTGAATCGCCTAAGGCATCGCCTGCATCACCGCATACGACTAAATTACCGCGCTGGCCCATAAAGGCCGACATGTGGCCGACGGAACCACCCACCACAATATCAATGCCCTTCATGGAAATGCCGCAGCGGGAAGAGGCATCGCCATCGATTACAAGAAGTCCGCCATTGCCTGTGGCACCAGCTGATTCAGACGAATTGCCTTTGACCCACACGATGCCTGACATCATATTTTCGGCGGTGCCAACACCGGCATGGCCGTGAATAGTGATTTCAGAATGTTGGTTCATACCACCGCAATAAAACCCTACATGGCCAAATATATTCACTTGGACAGGAGCGCCCAAACCAACGGCAATATTATGTTGGCCTTTGGGATTCTTGATAACCCAATGGGTTTGATTGGTGTTGGCTGGCAAAGTTTGCAGCGTGGAGTTTATGCCGCGCACGCCCACTTCAGTTTGATCAAGTTCGTTCATGCGTTGCCCCATGTGTAAATCTTCGCTGGCTCTGGTTCCCAGATTCGTGCTTCGTCAGCACCGGGCAAATGGGCGATGGCGCGATATTCTGTGGCCATGGCAACCCAATCATCCGTCTCGGCCATCACTGCATGTTTGCAGGCAATCGGATCGCGCACCACAGCAAAGCCATCTGCGGTGCCAACCAAAAATGTGTAGAAACCATCGAGGTCTTTAAGGCCGGACTCTAGTGCTTCTTTTAAAGTAGAGCCAGTACGCAACTTGTGTGTCATGTAAGCGGCGGCCACTTCGGTATCGTTTTCGGTTTGGAATTCCATGCCCACTTTGCGCAAAGTTTCACGCAGGCGATTATGATTTGAAAGCGAGCCATTATGCACAAGACACAAATCTGCTCCAGTTGCGAAAGGGTGGGAACCAGCAGTGGTCACGGCACTTTCTGTTGCCATGCGGGTGTGGCCGATGATGTGCGTGCCTGACGCATTGTCTAAATCAAACTTGTCATAGACATTTGCGGGAAGCCCCGTTTCTTTGAAAATCTCAATGGTGTGGCCAGAACCCACCACGCGCACTTCAGGGTGATGGTCTTTGAGCCATTTTACCACAGCGGCTTCTTTGCCAGTGGTGACCAGAATGCAATGGTTGCCAATTTTCTTAATTGTGCAATCGCATTTCATGGCCTTTTCCAAACCCACATCAATTTTCTTCCAATCATAATTGGCATCATTATGTGCGAGCGAAAACTTGGTTTCTGATTTTTTGGTGGGGTTACGATAAATGGCAACGCCAGCCGAATCTGGCCCACGATTGGTCATCTCAATCAGCATGGGTTTAAACATTTTGCCAAGCTTGGGTTTAAGCTTAGGGTTTTTAAGATAGAGTCCAACAATGCCACACATGGCGCTTTGACCTTTTTAATAACGGTGAGGAAGTCTAACAGGTGGCAGACACGATTTCAACCCACAGGAAATAATTATTCACAACGGGAATAATGGCGTTAGGTTCATTTCCGGCCGCGCACAAGCATTTTTCAAATCTCAGCACCGCCTCTCTAGCTGCGTCTCAATCTACCAGCCTCCTTGCCTCTCTAACTGGGATTAAACACCTATTCTTCTTTCCGATAGCTAATCACGCTTAAATATCTCGCGGGGAGCTTTTTTAGCTCGTCTGGGCCATGCGGGGCTTCGGCATCAAAGAACAGGGCATCGCCGGGGTGCATGTCATAGGTTTTATCGCCATGGCGATAGACCACATTGCCTTCGAGCATATACAGAAATTCCATGCCGGGATGCTGGAAGGTGGGGAAAACATCTGACTCGTGCTTCAAGGTTATCAAATAAGGCTCAACCATAACTGGGCCGTGGGTGGAATGGCCGAGCAATTGATACTGGTGGCCAGCTCTGGTGCCGCGCCGTTCAATGGTGAGGCCTTGGCCTGATTTTACAAATGTGGCATCGCGGATTTCTTCATAGCCCTTGAAGAAAGACGTGAAAGGCACGGCCAAAGCTTTGCTGAGCGCTTGTAGCGACCCCAATGATGGCGAGGTTGCGCCATTTTCAATTTTGGACAACATGCCCGCTGACATGTTTGCGGCTTTGGCCAATTCAGAAATTGTGAGGCCAAGCTTTTCACGGAATCGCTTCACCTCGCGGCCAATTGCTTCCTCCAAATAACGCGAGTCGGCATTTGCATCTTTGTGCGGGTTTTGGAACCCTGCTGCTTTAGTGTCTGTTTTCAAACTCATAACTTTTGATATTGCAGTTGCTCAGCCGCATCCTTGACAATTGGTTAATACAGATGTTTCCTACCAGATAATAAAGTTGCCCCGTAGCGTAAAAATAAACAAGGGGTGGGCTTGCTAGTTGCGGGGAAACAACAACAAAGCCTTCCGGGAGGAAACAAAATGTCTGACCTCAATCAACGGATTGAGGCCATGTACCGCTCTGATGTGCGCGGTGCTTGGCTTATGATCGCCGCACTCTGGATTGTCATTCTCTTTGTGTTGTTCATGTCTTGGCCTTACATTCCAGACAGTGGGGTTCGCACGGTTGTGGTTCTTGCTGCTGCCGCAGTTCTGATTTTCAACACCGCTTCAATTTCAGCCATGGTGAAAAATTATGCTGAGGACAAACAGTTTATCTATGGCCTCGACATCAAGCACCTTGATGAATCCAAAAAGACAGGAGCCTAAGTCATGGCAAAATATGTCCCCCCCGAACAATCTAAGGGTATGCAAATTGTAGATATTGCATTTGTCGTCGCCGCGATTTTTCTTGCACTCTGGCTGCCCCTGCAAGCGGGCTGGGCAGGTGTTTCACGCGCAATTGTGAAAATTGAAAACCCAACATGGGAACTGCTGGGCCAAACACCAGCGCAAGTGATGCAATGGAACAAGCTGGGCTTTG
>JAYUPT010000122.1:0-10316 GCA_043759965.1 Aestuariivirga sp.
ACCACTTTGACTGAAGCAGGTTATGTGGGAGAAGACGTTGAAAACATTATTTTGAAATTGTTGCAATCGGCTGATTACAATGTTGAACGCGCCCAACGCGGCATTGTGTATATCGACGAAATCGACAAAATCAGTCGCAAGTCTGATAACCCTTCAATCACCCGTGACGTATCGGGCGAAGGCGTGCAGCAGGCTTTGCTGAAGATCATGGAAGGCACAGTTGCCTCAGTTCCACCGCAAGGCGGCCGCAAGCACCCACAGCAAGAATTCCTGCAAGTGGATACGTCCAACATTCTGTTCATTTGCGGCGGCGCATTTGCTGGTTTGGAACGCATTATTTCGCAACGTTCAAAAGGCACAGGCATTGGCTTTGCTGCGACAGTTCGTGGTCCTGATGATCGTCGCACAGGGCAAGTGCTGCGTGAGCTTGAGCCAGAAGATTTGCTGCGCTTTGGTTTGATTCCAGAATTTGTGGGTCGTTTGCCAGTTGTAGCAACACTTGAAGATCTTGATGAAGTTGCCCTCGTGCAAATTCTCAGCGAACCCAAGAACGCCATCGTGAAGCAATATCAGCGCTTGTTTGAAATGGAAGGTGTAAAGCTCACACTGCCAGATGAAGCGCTGAAATCAATTGCCCGCAAAGCCATTGATCGAAAGACTGGCGCGCGTGGCCTTCGCTCCATCATGGAAACGATTTTGCTTGATACCATGTATGATCTACCCGGCATGGACGGTGTGGAAGAAGTGGTGATTTCAAAAGAAGTTGTTGAAGGTGATGCCAAGCCACTGCTGATTTATGCGGACCGCGAATCCAACAGCAAAATGGCACCCGCATCTGCTTAACAGGGGTTGAAACGGCGTCATGTAAACGCCACATCCCTGTTATCAAAACATGAGGGTCCTCCGTTGCTTCCATGAAGGGCGAGGGATCAAAAGGAACCAGAATGGCTAAAAAAAATATCGAACCCGCCGGCGAAATTGAAACACTTCCAGTGTTGCCATTGCGTGATATTGTGGTGTTTCCGCACATGGTGGTGCCACTGTTTGTGGGCCGCGAAAAATCCATCAAGGCGCTGGAAGAAGTGATGCGCGAAGACAAGCGCATTATGCTTGTTGCGCAAAAGAATCCGGGTGATGATGATCCGGCAGTTGATACAATTTATGAAGTGGGCACGCTGGCCCAAGTGCTGCAACTGTTAAAGTTGCCAGATGGCACTGTGAAAGTTTTGGTCGAAGGTGTTGAACGCGCCCGCGTGGAACGATTTACGGATCGCACTGATTTCTTTGAAGCTGAAATTTCTTTGCTGCCGAACATCACCAAGGCCGATGCTGATTCCGATGCAATGGCGCGCACAGCAGTTTCGCAATTTGAATCTTATGTGAAGCTCAACAAAAAAGTTCCGCAAGAAGTTTTGGCCACTATCGGCCAAATCACTGATCATGCAAAATTGGCTGATACGATTGCCGCACATTTGGCGGTGAAGATTGCTGATAAGCAAACCTTGCTTGAAACCCTTTCAATTGAAGAACGCTTTGAAAAAGCCTTTGGCTTTATGGAAGGCGAAATTTCTGTTCTGCAAGTTGAAAAGCGCATCCGTGGCCGCGTCAAACGCCAGATGGAAAAAACCCAGCGTGAGTATTATTTGAATGAGCAAATGAAGGCCATTCAAAAAGAATTGGGCGATGGCGAAGGCGAGAAAGATGAAATCGGCGAACTGGAAAAGCGCGTAGCTGATACCAAGTTCTCCAAAGAAGCCCGCGAGCGTGCCGAAGCCGAAGTGAAGAAGCTTCGCCAAATGAGTCCCATGTCGGCAGAAGCCACAGTGGTGCGCAATTATTTGGATTGGCTCTTGAACATTCCTTGGGGCGTGAAGAGCAAAGTGAAAACCGATTTGGAATTTGCCCAAGGTGTTTTAGACACTGATCACTTTGGCTTGGAAAAAGTTAAAGAACGCATCATTGAATATCTCGCAGTGCAAAGCCGCACTAACAAAATGCGTGGGCCAATTCTGTGCCTTGTTGGTCCTCCAGGTGTGGGTAAAACCTCGCTCGGCAAATCCATTGCTAAAGCCACAGGCCGCGAATTTGTGCGCATGAGCCTTGGTGGGGTTCGTGATGAATCTGAAATCCGTGGTCATCGCCGCACTTATATTGGCTCCATGCCCGGCAAGATCATTCAGTCAATGAAGAAAGCCAAGAAAGCCAATCCGCTTTTCTTGCTCGATGAAATCGACAAGATGGGCATGGATTTCCGGGGCGACCCTTCAGCGGCTTTGCTTGAAGTGTTGGATCCCGAACAAAACGGCACATTCATGGACCACTATTTAGAAGTGGAATATGATTTGTCCAACGTGATGTTTGTGACCACTTCAAACACGCTAAACATTCCGCCAGCTTTGCTCGACCGCATGGAAATCATTCGCCTTGCGGGTTACACCGAAGAAGAAAAAGCAGAGATTGCCAAGCGCCATCTTGTTCCAAAAGCCATGGAAAATCATGGCCTCGACAAGAAGGAATTTGAAGTCACTCCTGCGGCCATTACCGAAGTGATCCAAAGCTACACCCGTGAATCTGGTGTGCGTAATTTGGAGCGCGAAGTGAACACGCTTTCACGCAAAGCTGTGAAAGACCTGATGACCAACAAGAAAAAGAAGGTCAAGGTCGATGTGGAATTGGCGCAAAAATATCTCGGCGTTCCAAAATATAAGCACGGCATGGCCGAAGGCGAAGATCAAGTTGGTGTTGTAACTGGCCTCGCGTGGACCGAGGTGGGTGGCGAGCTTCTCACCATCGAAGCCTTGATGATGCCCGGCAAAGGCAAAATGACGGTGACGGGCAATTTGAAAGATGTGATGAAGGAGTCTATTTCTGCCGCCTCGTCTTATGTGCGCAGCCGCGCGCCCAACATTGGTGTAAAACCACCGATGTTTGACAAGAAGGACATCCATGTGCATGTGCCGGAAGGCGCAACGCCGAAGGACGGTCCATCAGCAGGCATCGCCATGGCCACTGCTATTGTCTCTGTGCTTACGGGCATTCCCGTGCGTAAAGATATTGCCATGACTGGCGAAATTACACTGCGGGGCAGGGTGCTGCCCATCGGTGGTCTGAAAGAAAAACTTTATGCAGCCCTGCGCGGCGGCATCAAGAAAGTGATGATCCCGATTGAGAACGTGAAAGACTTGGCTGATATTCCTCCCTCTGTGAAGAACGGCATGGAAATCATCCCGGTCACCATGGTCGATGATGTTTTGAAGCATGCCCTAGTGCGCATGCCCGAAGCGATCATCTGGGATGAAATAGCCGAAGAAGCCGCAGCCGCAGCGAGAGCCGCAGCTGAGCGTTCAAATGAAGGTGCAAGGGCGCATTAACTCCGCCCCTGTGTGAACGCAATTTTTAGCGCGAACACCGCAAATACACCAGCAAACGTGAAATCAACCCCGCGCATCACGCGGGGTTTATTTTTGAGCCACACCACCAATTTCTCGGCTCCAAAGATCATCAGAATCGAAAGCGGAATGTTGATCACCACGAAATAAATTCCAAGAAACAAAAGTTTCGCCGTCACATGCGGGTCAGTCGCGGAGACAAACTGCGGTAGGAAGGTGATGAAGAACAGCACCACTTTGGGATTGGTCATGTTGATGCTTATGCCTAGCAAAAAACTGCTTAGCATCGACACAGGTTTCTTATCGACATTGCCCACATTCAACGACGAGCCGTGGCGAATGGCATCCACTGCCAGCCACAATAAATATCCAGCACCGACAATTTTGAGAATCAAAAAACCAGTGGGTGAAGTAGCAATCAAAGCTGAAACACCAAAGGCCGCCAGCAGCGTGTGGATCACACAACCCACATTGGCACCCATGGCCGAGGCCATGCCAGCATTACGGCCAGAGGCCATAGTGCGCGCCAGAAACAAGCTCATGTCGGGCCCAGGCGTGATGAACAGCAGAATCGAAGCCAGCGAATAAGCCAGCAAAACTGAATACTCTGGAATAAAATTCAATCTATAAGCTCCACGATTGAAAAAGGCGGAACCCAGAGGTTCCGCCAATTTTTGAGTTTCTCTTTGTTTACTGAAGCTCTTTCGGACTTCAGATCGGCGGCAGCTTTAAAGCGCCAGCTCAATTCGTTTCTCCCCAGACTTAGGCCCACATAGTGAGTTTCGTCTGGCGCGAATTAGCCAGAAAATTGAGCGCTTGCCAAGTTAAATATTTTTCGTTTCAAAAGCCGTGCCTTGCCTAAAACCTTCAAAGCCTTAAAAGGGCCCAAACTCTAAGGAAATAAAGATTCTCATGCGCCTATCGCAATATTTCATGCCCGTCCTCCGCGATGATCCAAAGGAAGCCGAGATCGCTTCGCATAAACTCATGCTGCGCACCGGCATGGTGCGCCAAGAAGCGGCGGGCAGTTATTCATGGTTGCCCATGGGCTTTCGCGTTTTGAAAAAGATCGAACAAATTGTGCGCGAAGAACAAAATCGGGCGGGGGCCTTGGAAGTTCTTATGCCCACTTTGCAATCGGCTGACCTGTGGCGCAAATCTGGCCGCTATGATGATTACGGCAAAGAAATGCTCCGCATCAAAGATAGGCAAGATCGTGATCTGCTTTATGGCCCAACCAACGAAGAAATGATCACTGATATTTTCCGCTCGGGCATTCAGAGCTACAAGGATATGCCGCGCAATCTTTATCATATTCAATGGAAATTCCGCGATGAAGTGCGGCCACGTTTCGGCGTCATGCGCGGCCGCGAATTTTTGATGAAGGATGCTTATTCATTCGACGTGACGCGCGAAGCTGGCCAGCACGCTTATAATAAAATGTTTGTGAGCTATTTAAAAACTTTCGCTAGGCTCGGCATTAAAGCCGTGCCCATGAAGGCCGACACTGGCCCCATTGGTGGCGATGATAGCCATGAATTTTTGGTTCTGGCTGATACGGGTGAAAGCGGCGTGTTTTTTGATGGTGCTTTGCATGATCTTGATTGGTCCAAAATCGAAATAGATTATGACAATGTAGAGGCCGTGGCCAACATGGTTTCGGAATACACCTCAAAATATGCCGCCACGGATGAGAAGCACAATCAAGCCGAATTTGAAGCCCGCGTTCCCGAAGGCAAACGCTTGAGTGGACGCGGAATTGAAGTGGGCCACATTTTCTTCTTTGGCGATAAATATTCAAAACCGCTGGGTTGCGAAGTGCAGGGGCCAGACGGCAAAAAGATCACAGTGCAATCGGGTTCTTACGGAATTGGCGTATCGCGCTTGGTAGGCGGCATCATTGAAGCCAGCCATGATAAAGACGGCATTATCTGGCCAGAATCCGTTGCACCGTTTCATGTTGGGTTGATCAACTTGAAAGTGGGCGATGCGGAAGCTGATGCAGCTTGCGAGAAAATCTACAAAGCCCTCGAAGCAAAGGGTGTGGAAGTGCTTTATGATGATCGCAATCAACCTGGTGGTGCCAAATTCGCCGCCATGGATTTGATCGGTTTGCCTTGGCAAGTGATCATTGGCCCGCGCGGGTTGAAAGATGGCATTGCCGAAGTGAAGAACCGCAAATCTGGGGCACGCGAAAATGTGGCGCTGGATCAGATTGTGGGGCGTTTTGCTTAGATGGCCGAAGGTCTCCCCGATACACGCCCCTTTGCCGGCTTCGAATGGATGATCGCTTTGCGCTATCTGCGTGCCCGCAGGCGTGAGGGTTTTATCTCGGTCATTTCTTTTTTCTCATTTCTAGGCATCGCCTTAGGAGTGGCCACACTGATTGTTGTCATGTCAGTGTTCAATGGCTTTCATGCTGAACTGCTCGATAAGATTTTGGGCTTCTCCGGCCATGCCGCAATCTATCGCCAAGATCAAGAGCCGATCAAAGATTATAAAGCGGTGCAAGACAGGATCGCCAAAGTTCCAGGCGTATCCCGTGTAATGTCCTTGGTTGAAGGTCAGGCCATGGTGTCGTCATTGAAAACTGCTACGGGCGCATTGGTGCGTGGCATCAGCGAAGATGATTTGATCAAACTGCCTAGCATCAACAATAAAGATTTGCGAACTGCCATGGTAACTCCCGGCACGCTGGACGAAACCACCAACCTCGCAGGCTTTGAAAAATCTGATGGCATCGCCATTGGCGATGCCATGGCGAAGCGCCATCAAGTTGATTTAGGCAGCATCATCACTTTGATCGCTCCCAATGGCCCAGATACAGTGATCGGCAACACGCCGCGTATCAGAGATTATACAGTGGTGGCCATCTTCAAAATGGGCATGTCGGATTATGATGCAGGTGTAGTTTATATGCCTATCACCGAAGCGCAGGATTTCTTTTCAACAGATGATGGTGCCACGGGCCTTGAAGTGATGGTGGATGACCCCGATACAATTCAAAATAAACTCGGTGCGCTGCTCGATGCCGCAGGCCCTGATCTTTCCGTGCAAACGTGGCAAAGCCGCAACGTTGCGTTTTTCAATGCACTCGCAGTTGAGCGCAACGTGGTGATTATGGTGGTGTCGCTCGTCGTGCTGGTGGCAGCGCTTAACATTATTTCTGGCCTTTTCATGTTGGTGAAAGACAAAGGCAGCAACATCGCGATTCTGCGCACCATGGGCGCCACCAAAGGTGCCATCATGCGGGTGTTCTTCATCACGGGTGCCGCAATTGGAACCTTTGGAACTTTTGTGGGCCTCATCCTTGGGCTTCTTATTTGCGCCAATGCTGATAATATCCGCAATTTGATTCAATGGATGTCTGGCGTTGATCCCTTTAATCCTGAATTTTATTATCTCGCCCAATTGCCGGCCAAAGTGGATTATGGACAAACTTTCTGGATCGTGGTTTTTGCGTTGCTCATGTCATATCTTGCAACGCTTTACCCTTCATGGAAGGCAGCCCGTCTCGATCCGGTTGAGGCTTTGCGCTACGAATGATCTTGCGCCCCGCCTTAGAACTTCACAGCATTGCCCGCACCTATGGTTCGGGTGAAAATGCGTTGCAGATTTTCAAAAATCTGTCGCTCACCATTGTGCCTGGCGAAATTGTGGGCCTCATTGGTCAATCAGGGGCGGGCAAATCTTCGCTGCTACACATCGCCGGCCTCCTCGAAAAACCAACAGCGGGAGACGTGGTGATTGCGGGGCAAAACTGCAACGAATTGGATGATGCTGCCCGCACTAGAATCCGCCGCATCGGAATTGGCTTTGTTTATCAATTCCATCATTTGCTGCCAGAATTCTCAGCGCTTGAAAATGTGGTGGTCCCGCAACTCATCGCCAACACGCCTAAAGAAGATGCCATAAAACGCGCCAAGGATTTGCTGGGGCGCATGGGCCTTAGCCACCGCACCAGCCATCGCCCCGCCGAACTTTCAGGCGGTGAGCAACAGCGCGTGGCCATTGCCAGAGCCATCGCCAATCGGCCATTGTTGTTGCTTGCTGATGAACCGACTGGAAATCTCGATCCGCCAACCGCGGCCATGGTGCATGGCGAGTTTATGCGGCTGATTGCGGAAGAGGGTCTTGGTGCATTGATTGCCACCCATAATATAGATTTTGCCCACCGCATGAGCCGCGTGGTTAAATTGAATGATGGTAAATTAGTGGATGGCTAGGGCGTGAGATGTGCACAGGGCAAATTTCCCCTTCACGAGATTCTCAGCTAACCTCCTCCTATGCCCCAACCCTTATTCATCCACCTCCGCGTCCATTCCGCTTACTCTTTGTCGGAAGGTGCATTGCCGATTAAAAAACTCGCTGGCATGGCCAAGGATATGGGCATGCCTGCACTGGCCATTACTGACACGGGAAATCTTTTTGGTGCGTTAGAATTTTCGGAAGCTTTATCAGCCAAAGCCATTCAGCCCATCATCGGCTTGGCTATAAAACTTGATATGGCCGTTACGGTGGAAAAGCAGCCAGCCCACCACCAGCAGACAGGATTAAAACGCCACACCTCAGTATTGCTTTTGGCCAAAAATGAGCAGGGCTATTTGAACTTGATGAAGCTCTCAACCAGTTCATTTCTGGATGTGGCCGACAATGCAGAGCCGCATGTCACTTGGGCGAAATTTATGGAATGCTCCGAAGGCTTAATTTGTCTATCTGGTGGCCCCGAAGGCCCCCTCAATGAAGCTTTGGTGCAAGGCCAAACACCATTGGCGGAGCAGCGCGCTCTCCAGCTTAAATCTCTCTTCGGTGATCGCTTCTATATCGAACTGCAACGCCACAGCACTGAGAATGAACGCAGCGCCGAGAAGGGCCTGATTGACATTGCATACGATCATGAAATTCCAGTGGTTGCCACTAATGAATGTTACTTCGCAACACCCGATGATTATGTGGCTCATGATGCGTTGATCTGCATTGCTGAAGGCGAGGTGGTCGCCGCTGATGATCGCAGGCGCTTAACGCCCGATCATTATTTTAAAACCCAAGCCGAAATGGCAACACTGTTTGCCGATATTCCTGAAGCGGTTTCCAACACCATCGAAATAGCGAAGCGTTGTGCCTTCTGGGTTAAAGGCCGCAAGCCCATTCTGCCGCGCTTTGCCGAAGGCGATGAAGGCGAAGAACTGCGCATTCAAGCAGAGCAGGGCCTTGCTCAACGTTTGTCCACGCGTGGGCTGGTTTCGGGTTACACCGAACAACAATATCAAGAGCGTCTCGCCTTTGAACTTAGCGTTATCACTCGCATGGATTTTCCGGGTTACTTTCTCATCGTGGCTGACTTTATAAAGTGGGCAAAGAATAAAGGTATCCCCGTGGGGCCAGGCCGTGGTTCAGGTGCAGGTTCCATGGTGGCCTATGCACTTACCATTACTGATCTTGACCCCTTCCGTTTTAATCTGTTGTTCGAGCGCTTCCTCAATCCTGAACGCGTTTCCATGCCCGACTTCGATATCGATTTCTGTCAAGACCGCCGCGATGAAGTGATCAATTATGTGCAAGATCGCTTCGGCAAAGGCCGCGTGGCGCAGATTATCACCTTCGGTAAACTTCAGGCGCGCATGGTCACGCGTGATGTGGGCCGCGTGTTACAAATGCCTTACGGGCAAGTGGATCGACTTTCCAAACTCATCCCCATGAGCCCCGCTAACCCGCTCACGCTGCGCGAATATATCGAGATGGAACCGCGACTGCAGGAAGAGCGCGACCGCGACCCGAATGTGAAAAACCTGTTCGATATTGCGTTGCGCATCGAAGGCCTTTACCGCAACGCCTCCACCCATGCTGCTGGTGTGGTGATTGGGGATCGGCCACTTGAAGAGTTGGTGCCGCTCTACCGTGATCCGCGCTCATCATTGCCAGCCACGCAATTCAGCATGAAATATGTTGAAATGGCGGGCCTCGTGAAGTTCGATTTTCTCGGCCTTAAAACTCTCACAGTGATTGATAAGGCCATCAAGCTTATCCATGTGCGTGAGCCTGCATTCAACATTGATGCGATTTCTTATGAAGATTTAGCAACCTATGAAATGTTGCGGCAGGGCGACACTGTGGGCGTGTTCCAGCTTGAAAGTTCCGGCATGAGGGACACGGCAAAGCGCATGAAGGCCGATTGCGTGGAAGATATTATCGCCATCGTGGCGCTTTATCGCCCGGGCCCCATGGAAAACATTCCAAAATTCATCGCCAACAAATTAGGCGATACAGAACCCGATTATATGCACCCGATGTTGGAGCCGCTGCTGAAAGAAACTTACGGCATTATTGTTTACCAAGAACAAGTGATGCAAATTGCCCAAGTGCTGTCTGGCTATTCGCTCGGCGAAGCCGATCTTTTGCGCCGCGCCATGGGCAAGAAAATTAAAAAGGAAATGGACGACCAGAAAGAACGCTTCATTGAAGGTGCTCTTAAAAATGGCGTGGATGCGAAAAAGGCCGATGAGATTTTTGAACACGTCCAAAAATTTGCAGGCTACGGCTTTAACAAATCCCACGCTGCGGCTTATGCTGTAGTGTCCTATCAAACTGCTTATCTCAAAGCCAATTATCCCGTGGAGTTTTTGGCGGCTTCAATGACGCTGGATATGGGCAACACTGATAAGCTGATGTTGTTCCGCCGTGAAGCCCAGCGCTTAGGCATTAAAGTTGTGCCGCCTTCGGTCAATGGCAGTGATGTTGATTTTGTGGTGAAGGATGGCACCATACTTTATTCTTTGGCTGCGCTTAAAAATGTGGGTGCGGGTGCAATTGAACAAATCGTAACAGCTCGAAAAGCTGGCGGGGCCTTTAAATCACTGGGAGAATTCTCTCGCCGCGTTGAGGCTAAAGCCTTAAATCGCCGTGCTCTGGAAAGCATGACCAAAGCTG
>JAYUPT010000123.1:0-10211 GCA_043759965.1 Aestuariivirga sp.
CTGAAAAAAGACTTCCGCACTGTGCGCCATGTGAAACCGATGTCGAGCCGCGATGATTCAGCCGAGCTGTTTATGCTGGCAACGGGGTTTCGGGGGTAAGCTCCAATTCTGTCATCCCGACGAAAGTCGGGACCCAGATGGCCTGGCAAAACTTCCAAGAATTGACTCCATTCGCGTAGTTCTGGGTCCCGACTTTCGTCGGGATGACAATTCAGAGGCTTAGAAAGTCGTGCAAAACTCACCCCTTGCCCTCGGCCTCATATGAATGTTAAGGGCGTGCGCCAACTCCTCTTTTCCTGTTCTTTGCGAGGTTAGCTATGGCTCATCTGTTTCCGGAATATTTGACCTTTGATGATGTGCTGATGAAGCCCGGTGCTTCGAGCGTGTTGCCGGCTGATGTTTCAACGGCCACGCGGCTGACCAAGGCGATTTCCCTTTCAATTCCGATTATTTCAGCGGCCATGGACACGGTGACTGAAGCGCCGATGGCTATTGCCATGGCGCAGGCGGGTGGGCTTGGCGTTATCCACAAAAACCTCACGGCTGAAGTTCAGGCCGTACATGTTCGCCAAGTGAAGCGTTTTGAGAGCGGCATGGTGGTGAATCCGATTACGATTGCGCCAGATGCCACACTTGGTGATTTGATGGCGCTTAAAGCACGGCACAAAATTTCTGGCATTCCGGTGGTGGATGAATTTGGCAAGCTGTGTGGCATTATCACCAATCGCGATGTGCGCTTTGCTACTGATCTCAACGCCAAAGTTGCTGAGTTGATGACACGCAATTTGGTTACGGTGAAGGCAGGTGTTGACCGTGCTGAAGCGCGGAGATTGCTGCACAAGCACCGCATTGAAAAACTGATTGTGGTTGGTGAAGATTTTAAGTGCGAAGGCTTGATCACTGTTAATGATATGGAAAAAGCGGCGGATCATCCGCTGGCTTCAAAAGATAATCAAGAGCGTTTGCTGGTGGCTGCGGCCACAGGCACTGGAGATGCTGGCTTTGCGCGGGCAGAACTGTTGATTGATGCTGGCGTTGATGTGCTGGTGGTGGACACGGCGCATGGCCATTCAATTCATGTGCTTAATCAAGTTGAACGCATCAAGAAGATTTCCAACAAAGTGCAAATCATCGGTGGCAATGTGGCAACATCTGAAGCTGTGAAGGCGTTGATTGGGGCAGGCGCTGACTGTGTGAAAGTGGGCATTGGCCCCGGTTCTATTTGCACCACCCGCGTTGTGGCTGGTGTTGGCGTGCCGCAGTTTTCCGCGATTATTGAATGCGCTGAAGAAGGAGCCAAACAAGGCATTCCGATTATTGGTGATGGTGGCGTTAAGCTTTCAGGTGATTTGGCCAAGGCGCTTGCGGGTGGCGCATCCGTGGTGATGATGGGTTCGATGTTGGCTGGCACGGATGAAGCGCCCGGCGAAGTTTATCTCTATAATGGGCGCTCCTATAAATCCTATCGCGGCATGGGTTCAGTTGGGGCCATGGCGCGTGGTTCGGCTGACCGATATTTTCAGCAAGATGTTGCTGATAAATTGAAGTTGGTGCCAGAGGGCATTGAAGGCCAAGTGCCCCACAAGGGTTCGGTTATGGCGGTGCTGCATCAAATGGTGGGTGGGCTTCGCGCTTCTATGGGTTATTTGGGCGCTGCTTCAATTGCCGAAATGCAATCCAAAGTGCAGTTTGTGCGTATTACCAATGCCGGCCTTCGTGAAAGCCATGTGCATGATGTGATGCTGATGCGCGAGGCGCCAAACTATCAAAGGATGACTTGATGACACTTGAGCAATGGTTGTTGCTGCCGCTGTTTTTGCATGTTGCTTTGATTTTATGGGTGGGAGTTCGCTCCATTCGGGCGCGCATTGCTTCGGTGATTGGTGGCGAAACCAAACTTAAAGCCATTGCGCTGAATACTGAAGCTTGGCCAGATCATGTGCGGAAGCTGGGCAATAATTTTAACAATCAATTTGAACTGCCAACCATTTGGTATGCCGTGTGCGGGTTACTTTTGGTGACAGGCAAGGTTGATTGGATCTTTGTTGGCTTATCGTGGGCTTTTCTTGTAGCACGGGTTTTGCACAGCGTTGTGCATATGGGTTCTAACAATGTGCCCTTGCGGATGCGTGCGTTTTTAGCTTCATTCGCAGCTGTTTTTGCGATGTGGGTTTGGTTTGCAATTCGACTTTATGTGATTGGATAATTTATGCGTATGGCTGGCCGCGTTGCTGCGGCAATTGAAATTCTCACCGATGTGTTCACTCAGCATCGCCCCGCCTCTGAAGCCTTAAAGGATTGGGGCAAGAGCCACCGTTTTGCGGGCTCAACCGATCGTCATGCGATTGGCACCTTGGTTTATGACGTGCTGCGGCGGCGCGAGACTGCTGCTTCCCGCATGGGCGATGGGCGGCCTCGTGCGCTGGTTTTGGGTGCGCTGCGTGATGTGTGGGATATGAGTGCCGCTGAAATTGAAACTCTGTGTACGGAGCAATTTGGCCCCGGCGCTCTTTCAAAAAAAGAGCAAACGGCATTGGAGCGCGATCTGCGCGAAGATTTGCCAGCCCATATTCGCGGTGATTTTCCTGAATGGCTGCTGCCATCGCTCACTGAAGTGTTTGGCGAGCGTGCTGCCGAAGAAGGTGCGGCTTTGGCGATGCGTGCGCCGATTGACATGCGGGTGAACACGCTCAAAGCTTCGCGGGCGCAATTGCTCGAGGTTTTTGCCAAGCATGGGGCCAAGGCTGGACCATTGTCGCCGCTTTCTGTTCGTATTGAACAACCGGGTGGAGACGTGCGTAATATCAATGTGGAAGTTGAACCCGCACATGGCATGGGCTGGTTTGAAGTTCAGGATTCGGCATCGCAAATTGCGGCTGCTTTATCAGGTGTTCAGCCTGGGGAATCAGTGATTGACCTTTGCGCTGGTGCTGGCGGCAAAACTTTGGCTTTGGCAGCTTTGATGAAAAACAAGGGCCGCCTTGTGGCTTTTGATCAAGACAAGCACCGACTTAGGCCGATATTCGACCGCATGAACCGCTCAGGTGCCAGCTGCATTGAGGTGGTTGCCGCTGATGAAGGCGACAAGCTGAAAGACATGGGCGGATTTGATTGCGTGTTGATTGATGCACCATGCTCTGGTTCTGGCGCTTGGCGCAGGAAGCCTGATGCCAAGTGGCGTTTGCAGCTCAAACAACTTGAGCAACGCCAGAAAGATCAACGCGAAGTTTTAGAGCAGGGTTCGCAATTGGTGAAAGCGGGTGGGCGGCTTGTCTATATCACCTGTTCAGTTTTGGCCGAGGAAAACACCACGCAAGTGAAAGCATTTTTAGCTTCGCATAAGAATTTCAAAATTGTTCCGTACACTGAGCAATGGAAACACACCATTGGAGGTGAACCACCCGTTTCAGCAGATGGCTCAGCCAATACATTGTTGTTAACGCCCGCCCGCCACGGAACCGATGGGTTCTTTGTGGCAGTGATGCAGAGAAACGTTTGAGTTAAGCAGCTTCAAGCAAAGCTGGAATGCTGCTGATAGCAGCGGCCACTGATTTTTCAGCAGCATCTGGTCCATACGCAATGCCTTCAACTGGAATGAAGCTCACATCAGTCAGGCCCATGAAGCCAAGCAAATGACGCAGGTAGGGTTCTTGGAAATCGATGGCCTTCATTGGGCCTTGTGAATAGACGCCGCCGCGCGCTTCAATCACATATACCTTTTTACTGGCGAGCAATCCCACTGGGCCAGTGTCGGTATATTTGAAAGTTACACCTGCACGCAGAATTTGATCGAACCAACCTTTGAGATTTGTGGTCGGGCCAAAGTTAAACATGGGTGAAGCAATCACCACTGTGTCGGCTTTCACAAGTTCGGCCACCAATTCATCAGAAACCGCAACGGCTTCATTTTGTGCAGCGGTGCGTTTGTCAGCGTCAATGCGGCTGCCAACCACAAAATCATCACCAATATGGGCCATTGGATTTACAGTTAAATCGCGGGTAACCACAGTTGATTTTGGCTCTTTCGATTGGATTTGAGCAATGAGCTGGCGGGCCACAGCACTGGAATGTGAGGCATCACCACGTGGGCTGGAGTTGATAAAGAGAATCTGGTTCATTATGTAAATCCTTGTTTTTATTTGCTTTAAATTTGAAACACGTTACTGGTTGTAAATGGGTAGTAAGTAACGTATTGTTACTTGATCAATATATGTAACCGCTATCTGTAACACAAGAAGGCACATTTATGGAACCGGGTATCATCAATGAAAGCGGGCAATGCCGCGCAGTGGCGGATGTGTTGGCGCGCATTGGCGATAAGTGGACAGTTTATGTGGTTGGCTTGCTGGCCATTCGCACCATGCGCTTCAATGAAATTCGCCACCAAGTTCCGGCAATCTCGCAGCGCATGCTGTCTCTCACTTTGCGTGGGCTAGAGCGCGATGGCTTGGTGAAGCGCACGGTTTATCCCACCATTCCGCCTCGTGTTGAATATGAGCTTACTGAAACTGGGCGCACTTTGATTGCGCCTTTGCGTGAAGTTGGAGCATGGGCTGTGCTGCACCGTGAGTCGATTGAGGCATCGCGCTTGGCTTATGATAGAGCTAACCCTGATAGTAAAACGGCGCAGCATTTGGCCAAGCGCCGCAACAATGAATTGGCTGATGCAATGGTGCCGCCGTTTTAATAGTTGCCGGGGCCATCTTGCAAGCAGCTTGCGTAGAGCGTGTAACTGGCAAAGCCTGAATCAACTGAGAAGTTTTTTCCTTCAGTGATGCAGTCTTGCTTGCGTTTGGCATCAACTTGGGTTTCTAAATCAGCAGCGCTGGCTTTGGCTTCATCTTCCAGTTTGGTGCATTCGGCCACATCCATGGAATTATTTTCGCTCTGCCATTGGCAAAGTTTTGCGGTGTCAAAATTCAACACAGCATCTTCAGCAAAAGCTGCGGTGGTTGTCAGCAGAAGGGCAATTAAAGCTAAACGCATTTTCAAAATCTCTTAGTTAATTGGGTTGCGCGATAAAAAGCGCGCCATGGCTTTTAATGTATCAGCACTGACGTGATGTTCAATGCCTTCTGAATCGATGCGCGCCGTATCTGCGGGAACGCCTAAGGCAAGGAGGAAATTCTCAACAATCTGATGCTTCCTTTTACCATCTTCAGCCATCTTCCAGCCATCCCCTGTCAAAAATATGGCACGGTATGGCTCTTGGGTGACGAGGCCCTGATCAGTTAAGCGCTTTAAGGTTTTCACCACGGTGGCATTGGCAACGCCTAAACGCATGGCTAAATCAGTGCAGCGGGCTTCACCGCGATCATCAATAAGGTCGGCAATCATTTCTACATAATCGCCCGCCAATTCAGCCGAATGGTCAGCCCGCACGCGTTTGAAGGCCTGCGAGCGCAGTTTGGCGGAGGCACCTTTTTTAGAAATAGGAGACATGGAATTCCATTTAATTTTTTCGTCTCATAGCCTATTGCATATAAGTTAGCCTATGCTAAACATTATTTAGCACAAGCTAAACTTTTAATTTCAACCCCACGTCAGGATTGCTTAAAAATGGACCATGAAAGCAAGAACCAGATTATGGCAAGCCGCCGTGCCCTGCTGGTTGGCGGGTTGACGGCTGCTGGCGGAGCGGCGGCAATAACCGGCAAAGCGTTTTCGCAAACCGCTTCGAATAACGGCATGGCAGGCCATGATATGTCTAAGATGGCAGCGGACCCTTATGCGCCACCAATGGCTGGCATGGCCCATGGCAACATGATGACGGTGGGTGTGGTTGATCACGCACGCAATGGCTTTGACCCCACGGCAATGTTAACGGACTGGTACACTGGCACAACATCGATTTTGCCCGACGGGCGCACTTTGCGCAGCTTTGAGATTGAAGCGGTGGACAAGGAAATTGAAATTGCACCCGGCATCTTCTTTCCGGCTTGGACATTTAATGGCCGCGTGCCTGGCCCGGCAATTCGCGCTAAAGAGGGCGAGCGGCTGAAAATTGTTTTTAAGAACAACGGATCGCATCCGCATTCGATGCATTTTCATGGCATTCATTCATCGCGGATGGACGGGGTTCCAGGGGCTGGCCTTATTGGTCCGGGTGAAGAGTTCACTTATGAATTTGATGCCAAACCCTTTGGTTGTCACCTCTATCACTGCCATGCTTTGCCGCTGAAACGCCATATGCACAAAGGCATGTATGGCATGTTTGTGATTGATCCTGATCCAGCCAAGCACCCAGAGCATGAAGCGGTGGCCAAGTCTCGGCTTCTGGGCACACCTGAAAATGCGCAGTGGCAAGAGCTGATGATGGTGATGAATGCGTTTGATACCAATTTTGATGGCGGCAACGAAGTTTATGCCGCAAACACCGTTGGCCACGCCTATATGAATGCACCAATAGTGATCGATAAATCGCGCCCCATTCGGGTCTATCTATTGAACGTCACTGAATTTGATCCGATAAATTCCTTCCACCTGCATGCCAATTTCTTTAATTACTTTGATACGGGCACCACGTTAACGCCGACGCTGAACACCGTTGATCTTATCACGCAATGTCAGGCACAGCGCGGCATTCTTGAGTTCAGTTTTGCTGAACACGAGGCTGGACTGTACATGTTCCACCCGCATCAATCTGAGTTTACTGAGCTTGGCTGGGTTGGTCATTTTGATGTTCGGGAGCCAAAAGCATGAGCGATCAAACACCCACGCTCCGCTCGCCCATGGTGCGTTTTGCGATGGTCTTGGCGCCATTGGCTTTGATGTTGGTTTCGTTTGTGTGGATCGCTTCGCTTGATCCATTGCGCAGTTTCAACAATGGGGCACCAGCAGTTGAAGCTCTGACTGTGGAGCGCACGGTTCTGGATGATGGCGGCATTCACCTGTTAGTTCGCGGTGGCGGATCAGAACCTATGATCATAGCCCAAGTGGCTGTCGATGATGCGTGGTGGCAATTTGCGCAAGAGCCAGCTGGGCCAATTGCGCGCGGCAAAACCGCTTGGATCAACTTGCCCTATCCTTGGGTTCAGGGTGAGGCCCACATGGTGGTGCTGGCAACTAACACTGGAACCTTGTTTGAGCATGAGATTGCCGTGGCATTGCCCACACCCAAATTCAGCGCCAACCAATTGGTGCCGCAAGCAATTGTTGGCGCCATTGTTGGGTTGTTGCCGGTGGCGTTGGGGTTGATGTTCTTTCCGGCCATGCGCGGCGTAGGGCGATCTGGAATGAACTTTTTGTTGGCGCTCACAGTGGGTTTGCTGGCCTTTTTGTTGATTGACATGACGAACGAGGCGCTGGAACTGGCGTCTGAATCTGCTGCCCTATTTCAAGGCTCGGCAATGGTTTGGCTGGCTGGTTTAGCAAGCTTTCTATTGCTCATGGCCTTGGGGCGGTGGCGTGGCACCCCGGAAGGGTTAGCACTGGCGTTTTTTATTGCGCTGGGCATTGGGCTGCATAATTTTGGTGAAGGCTTGGCGATTGGGGCTTCTTTTGCCGCCGGGTCTGCCGGGCTTGGCACTTTCCTCGTGCTGGGCTTTGCGCTGCACAACGTAACCGAAGGCATTGGCATTGCTGCGCCGATGTTGAAAGTGCGGCCACCGCTGTGGAGCTTTCCGGCATTAACACTGCTTGCTGGCGGGCCAGCTATTTTGGGCCTGTGGACCGGCAGCCTCGCTTATGCTCCGCAATGGTCGGCATTGGCTTTGGCCATTGGCGCTGGGGCAATTTTGCAAGTGATCGTTGAGGTTACCGCATATATCATGCGGCAGAATTCTGATCGGCAGTCAGTACTGTTTTCACCTGCGGTTATGGGTGGGTTTCTTGTGGGGATTGCATTTATGTATGCAACGGCGGCGCTTATTAAAATTTGATAGGAGCCCCGCAGACTTGCAGATTCGGCTTGCCTTGGTTAAATGCCCGCCATGCATGATCAAATTCTCATTGTCGATTTCGGGTCTCAGGTAACACAACTCATCGCGCGGCGGGTGCGCGAGATGGGGGTTTATTCGGAGGTGGTGCCTTATCAGAAGGCTGAGGCTGCATTTACGCGGATGCAGCCACGCGCGGTTATTTTATCTGGTGGGCCAGATTCGGTGACACGCGATGGTTCGCCCCGTTGCCCACAAATCGTGTTTGATTCAGGCATTCCTGTGATGGCGATTTGTTATGGGCAGCAAACCACAGCTGTGCAATTGGGCGGTGTGGTTGAGGGTGGCCATGCAGCGGAATTTGGCCGTGCTGATATTGATATTAAAGCGCCGAGCGCCTTGTTCGATGGCTTATGGAAAGTTGGCGAGCGCCATCCCGTGTGGATGAGCCATGGTGACCGTGTGACTGAGTTACCCGCTGGCTTCACCGTAAAAGCCAGTTCAGAAAATGCGCCTTTCGCCATTGCTTCGGATGAGGCGCGGCGAATTTATACCACCATGTTCCACCCTGAAGTTCATCACACACCGGATGGCGCAAAGCTGCTTCAAAATTTCGTTTTGAAAATTGCGGGCTGCAAAGCCGATTGGACGATGGCAGCGTTTCGCGCCGAAGCAGTTGAACGCATACGCGCCCAAGTGGGCGCCGGCCGCGTTTTGTGTGGGCTTTCAGGCGGTGTTGATTCATCAGTTGCGGCCTTGCTCATTCACGAAGCCATTGGCGATCAGCTCACATGCGTGTTTGTTGATCATGGCTTGATGCGCCTCAATGAAGGGGCCGAAGTTGTTGCGATGTTCCGCGAACATTATAATTTGAAACTGGTGCATGTGGATGCTTCGGAGGAATTTATTACAGCACTGGAAGGCGAGGTTGATCCTGAGACGAAACGCAAAACCATTGGGCGGCTGTTCATTGAAGTGTTTGAGCGCGAGGCCCTTAAAATTGGTGGCGCAGATTTTCTGGCGCAGGGCACTTTATATCCGGATGTGATTGAAAGTGTTTCATTCACGGGCGGGCCGTCGGTTACCATCAAGAGCCACCATAATGTGGGCGGACTTCCTGAGCGTATGAAAATGAAGCTGGTGGAACCCTTGCGCGAACTCTTCAAAGATGAAGTGAGAAAACTCGGACGTGAGCTTGGTTTGCCTGAGAAATTTGTTGGCCGTCATCCGTTCCCTGGACCAGGTTTAGCGATCCGTTTGCCCGGCGGTGTGACGCGCGAGAAGCTTCTCATTTTACAAAAAGCCGACGCGATTTACATTGATGAAATTCGCAAAGCCGGCCTTTACGATAAAATCTGGCAAGCTTTCTCGGTGCTTCTGCCCGTGCAAACCGTGGGCGTGATGGGTGATGGTCGCACTTATGACCGCGTGCTGGCATTGCGTGCAGTGACGAGCGTTGATGGCATGACGGCGGATTTCTTCCCCTTCGATATGAACTTCTTGGGGAGAGCCGCAACGCGCATCATCAATGAAGTGAAGGGCATCAACCGCGTGGTTTATGATGTGACCAGCAAGCCGCCGGGAACGATTGAGTGGGAATAATTAAATAGCATTTGAACTCAATCGCAGCCTATTGGAGTTCTGCCATAAAATATTGATATTAAATAATTTATATGGTGACAGCTATTGTTACCTATCGACTACAAGCGGAACTTTTTGACGGTAAAATTGACGGTACTATGCATTCGCTAGACCTTTGAAAATCAACGTACCGTCAAGCATATTTATCAAGCAAAGCTGAAAATATTCACTTAACTAATTGTTTTAATTGTTTAATATTTAGTAGTTGACGGTATATTGTTTGACGCCAGAATCGATCTGGAAAATGGTGAATTATTTGGTTGATGAGGCACCGCGGATGCTGACTGATTTTGCGCTTAAAAAGCTGAAATTAAAGGATAAATCCTACAAGATTGCGGATCGAGACGGTATGTACGCCTTTGTCACAAACACAGGGCAGGTTACTTTTCGCTATGACTACCGTCTCAACGGTCGTCGAGAGACGCTTACGATTGGTCGTTACGGTGATGATTGAATGTCGCTTTCAATATCCCGGGAACGCTGTGCAGCAGTCCGGAAGATGGTGGCGGAAGGGGAGTCCCCGGCTCTTGAAAAGCAGCGCGATAGACGGAAACAGTTGATCGAGCATAGCTTCGGTGCCTTTGACCTTGCCCCCGGCTCTTAATCCATATTGAAGTTTGCTCTGGCTCAACAAGTAAGGACCAGAAACTTCACTCAATCAATTGTCCAGATTTCCAAAGCCAGTTCTGATAA
>JAYUPT010000124.1:0-10143 GCA_043759965.1 Aestuariivirga sp.
CGCATCAACTCGGCCAACATTTCAGCACGGCGAACCACCGGCAAATAACGCGCCCGCGCTTCAATCAGTTCAGGGTTGTCTGCCTTCACCGCAGATGAAACCACCACAACTTGCGCATCACCAATGTTTTTTGCGGCATGACCAATGGCAACATCAATGCCATGCTTGCGCAACCGCGCTACATTATAATTATCGGAAATATCAGAGCCTTGAACTTTATAATTCAGCGTTGCCATCACTTCAGCAATACCACTCATGCCAATGCCACCGATGCCGATGAAATGAATGGGGCCAACGTCGCGTGGAAGTTTCATAGTTTCTCCGTCGTGATAATTTTTTCAACCAGATCAGCCAAACGCTCTGCAGCATCTGGCTTGCCATGGCTTAAAGCTGATTCTGCGGCCCTTTTAAGTCCTGCTCGGTCGATCAGCAAACGTTCCAAAAATTGAGCAAAATTTTTATGGTTAAGCGTGGCCTGCGGGCACACCCAACCAGCACCCGCAGCAGCAAAGTTTTCAGCATTGCGCAATTGATCATTATCAAGTGCATGCGGCAACGGCACCATTATGGCAGGCCTGCCAATTACTCCAAGTTCCGCAATCGTCGAAGCGCCCGATCGCGCAATAACTAAATGCGAATCTGCAATGCGCTTTGGCATATCTATGAAAAATGATTTCAAATCTGCGGTCACACCTAGTGCAAGGTATTCAGCCCGAACGCGCTCAATATCTTCGGCACGGCATTGTTGTGTTAGGTATATTTTATTGCGCCACGCGCTCAGCATTTCCGCAAAAACGAGCGGCATAAAATCAGAAAAAAATCTCGCACCCTGGCTTCCACCAAACACCAGCAGGTTTATCTGACCATTTATTGAAGGATAGTTCGCAGCCATTTGTGCCAAAGCAACGCCCCGCACTGGATTGCCTGTCACTTCAAAATTCGCATGTGGTGGCAAGCCAATTGTGGCAGCAAATGAACCTGCAACCATGTTCGCTTTCTTAGCCAGCAATTTGTTAGCCCTGCCCAAAACTGAATTGGCTTCATGCACCAAAGTTGGAATACGCAGTGACGCTGCCGCATAAATCGGCGGGAATGAAGGGTAGCCGCCAAATCCAACAACCGCCGCTGGCCTTTCGCGCTTCATGATCGCTTTTGCTGCTCGATAACCACGAAACAATTTAAAGAAACTGCTTGGCCGCTTTGGTGAAGGACTGGCGGATTCCACGATATGCGTGACTTCCGCTGGAAACGACTTCCCATAATCTTGCACGCGCTCATCCGTCATCAAGTGGATGCGGTAGCCGCGTGTTATTAGCTCCTCGGCCAATGCCTGAGCCGGAAACAAATGCCCACCAGTACCTCCAGCTGCAAGTATGATGAGTGATTTTGGTGCGGCTTTGCTCATCGTGTTTGTCGCGCCAAAGCCAACACAAAGCCCATGGCCAAAGCTGTGCCTAAAAGCGAAGAACCGCCATAAGAAATAAATGGAAGCGTCATGCCTTTAGCTGGCAGCAACGCCACATTCACCCCCATATTGATGCAAGCCTGCAACCCAAACATGGTGACAAGACCTGTCATCGCTAAAGCCGAAAATGCATCCTTCTCATGGCCAGCACGTTTTAAAACGCGCATAATCACTACAAAAAATAGCGCCATGAGTGCAAGGCAAACAATCAACCCAAATTCTTCCCCCACAACGGCAAAGGCAAAGTCGGTGTGTGAATCTGGCAGGCGCATTTTGGCAACGCCAGCACCAGGCCCCGCCCCTAATAAGCCACCATTGTTAAAAGCTTCAACCGCTGTATCAACCTGAAACGTGTCGCCTTTTTCAGGGTCCAAAAACCGGTCGATGCGAGACGCCACATGCGGCACCAAACTATAGATCACACCCATGGCCGCCATTGTGATCCCGGTCAAGCCCAACACATAAATCCACGAAATGCCGAACACCAAAAGCATGCAGCCGAAAGTCATGGTCACCAAGGCCGTCTGGCCGAAATCTGGTTCGAGTATCAAAAGACCCAGAAAAGTGAGAGCACAAGCATAAGCAATAAATTGGCCGGGCATATCAGGCCTTCTGCCATGTTGTGCAAGAAACCAAGCAGCCACAACCACAAAACTGGGCTTGGCAAATTCTGAAGGCTGAATGCCAATGGGACCGATATTGATCCAGCGATGTGCGCCCTTAATTTCAGGACCAAACTTTAAAGCCGCGACCATCAAAATCAGTGAACCAGCAAAGGCCAAAAATGCTATACGCCGCACCCAGATCACATCGAAAAATGAAACTGCAACAAGCCCAATCACCGCGAAGAAAAGATAAAAAAGCTGGCTTTTGAAAAAGTGAAATGTATCTAGCCCAATGCGTTCTGCAACAGGCGGGCTGGCCGCCATGCTGATAAGAACACCAATAGCCATCAGCAACAGAACTGAAGATAATAATGCACGGTCAACAGTAAACCACCAGCGCGCCAAAGCGCCGCGATCACTGCGAGAAATCAACATCATGTTTGTCCTCCACTGGCCATCACAGCACCTGGCAATTGTGCAACGTATGAAACAAAAGCATCGCCGCGCACTTCAAAATTTTTATACTGATCAAATGACGCACAAGCTGGAGATAGCAACACCACAGCATCTGGCGTTGTATCACGGGCTGCCATTTGCACCGCATTCTCTAACGTCTCAGCTATAACAAAATCAAGCTTACCTTGAAGCGTCGCTGCAAAATCCGCCGCCGCTACACCAATCAAATAGGCGCGTTTTATTTTCGAAAAATACGGGTTCAACGATTCAATTCCACCGGATTTTGAAATACCACCAGCGATCCAATAAATTTTATCAAATGATGCCAATGCTTTTTCAGCAGCATCCGCGTTGGTGGCTTTTGAATCATTGATGAATGGAACACCATTCACCATAGCCACTTGTTGCATTCTGTGTGCAAGGCCCGGAAAACTGTGCATTGCGTTGGTGATATCTTCAACCGAAACGCCAAGTGCTCTAGCCGCACCATAAGCCATGCAAGCATTCTGCCAATTGTGCCGGCCTTTCAAGGCGGGCATAGAACGCAAGTCGATCTCAATTGCACCGTCACGCAAAATACCATCAGGCGCACTCAAACCGATCTCTAGATTCTTCAAAACAGAAACCGGAGTGATCAATGAGTTGCATTGAGCAATGGCGGCACACCATTCATCATCAACGCCAGCCAAAGCCACATCGCCATTTTGCATCTTGGCAAACATGCGCGCCTTCACATCGGCATAGTGCTCCATGGTGCCATGGCGGTCTAAATGATCTGGCGTCAGGTTTGTGAGAATGCCCACATCAGGCTGAAGCCCCGGCATCAAATCAATTTGAAATGACGAAAGTTCCAAAACATAAATTCGGTTTTTTGCAGGGGGCCGCAAATTGAAAACCGCCAGCCCAATGTTTCCACCCACATCCACATCAAGCCCAGCGGAGCGCAGCACATGGCCTATCAAAGCTGTGGTGGTGGATTTTCCATTGGTGCCGGTGATGGCCACAATCTTGGCCCCACTGCCTTTAACTTGGCGCGTGAAGGCTTCGGTGTCACCAATAATTTCAATGCTCGCTTGCTTGGCTTTCACAACAGTCCAATGCGGTTCTGGGTGCGTGAGCGGAACCCCTGGACTTAAAATCAAACTGTCTAGTGTTTTAAAATCAACCGTGTGCAAGTTGGTGATTGTTATGCCTTCAGCACGCGCCTTCTCCACAGCAGGCTCTGAATCATCCCAAGCAAAGACCTTAGCACCGCCCGCAACAAGGCTTTGCGCACACGAAATTCCGCTGCGCGCCAAACCAAACACGGCAACTGATTTTCCTTTGAATGATGTGGCAGCAAACATGAAGCAATCACCTCAGCTTCAAAGTTGAGAGGCCAATCAACGCCAAAACGAAGGCGATAATCCAAAACCGAATGACGATGGTTGGTTCTTTCCAACCCTTCTGTTCGAAATGATGGTGCAGCGGCGCCATTGCAAACACGCGCTTGCCGGTCATTTTAAACGAAGCCACTTGTACTATCACTGAAACTGTTTCGAGCACAAACAGCCCACCAATAATAGCCAAAACAATTTCATGCTTCACAGCAACAGCAATGGCCCCAAGGCAACCACCCAGAGAAAGCGAACCCGTGTCGCCCATAAAAATCATCGCAGGTGGCGCATTGAACCACAGAAAGCCGAGACCAGCGCCAATTAATGAGCCGCAGATCACCGCAAGTTCACCTGTGCCCTTCACATATTGCAAATTCAAATAGCCAGAGAACACAGCATTGCCCACCAGATAAGCAATCAAAGCGTAACTGCCCGCTGCAATCATCACCGGAACAATGGCAAGGCCATCCAAACCATCTGTCATATTCACAGCATTGCCGGAACCAACAATCACAAACATGCCGACGAAGATGAAAAACGGTCCAAAATAAATCAGCACATCTTTAAAGAACGGCACGGTGAGTGAGCTTGAGAGCGGAGCCTGCCCGATACGCATGAAACAGAGAACCGCAGCACCCGCGATCACAAATTCAGCCAGCAAACGCGCCCGGCTGGAAAAGCCACGCACCGAAGCGCGGGTGACTTTCAAATAGTCATCATAAAACCCAATTGCACCAAAACCCAATGTGACAAACAACACCGCCCACACATAAAGATTGCTGAGATCCGCCCAGAGCAACGTGGCCACAAACACGCCGGATAATATCATCAGGCCGCCCATGGTGGGGGTTCCTTGTTTTTCAACAATGTGGCGCTGCGGCCCATCCAAGCGAATGGGTTGGCCTTTGCCCTGCTTCACTTTCAACAAGGCAATGATTTTGGGTCCAAACACAAAGATGAATAACAGTGCTGTGAGAATGGCGCAGCCCGTGCGCGTGGTGAGATAACGAAACACATTGAACGCGGAAATTTCACTGGTGAGCTGCAGCACCAAATAATAAAGCATCGTTCAACTTTCCTTTTTTATTGGGGCAAATTGCGCCCTAAGAGCATCCACCAAAATACCCATGCGACTGCCCAGCGAGCCCTTGACCATCACCACATCACCGTCACGAAGTTGCGCAAGCAAACTATTCTTCAATTCAGTGGAGGTGGTAGCATAGGCCCCGCGTTTGGCTGCAGGGGTTTTCTCCCACAAATGGTTCATCAGCGGGCCAGCGGCGTATAATACATCAATTGCGTGTTCGTCCATGGGTTTAGCAAGGTCTGCATGCAAGTCTGGCCCAAACTTACCAAGTTCCAACATATCGCCCAAAACCGCCACACGCCGCCCATTTTTGCCGGGCTTAGCATGAGAGAGCAAAGCCAATGCCGCAGCAACCGAAGCAGGGTTGGCATTGTAACTTTCATCAATCAGCAAAAACTCACCAGCACCAATTTGCAAACGTGTCTGTACGCCGCGCCCCTTTGCTGGTTCCGCATGGGCCAACGCCATTGTTGCTTTGGCCAAATCAGCACCCATCACTTTAACCGCAGCAAGAACAGCCAAGCTATTGAGCGCCATATGTTCACCCGGCACACCAAGCTTATAGCAAACTTTTTCACCCATCACATCGGCAGTTACACAGCAGCATGTTGCGTGCAGCGCCACCTGTTCTAAGCGCACAGCAGCACTTGCATGGCGGCCAAAGCCAATAATGTTTTTTATGCCATGGGCTTTTGCTTGCGCCGCGAGATATTCAAAATGCGGCGAATCTTGGTTGAGCACCACCGCTCCACCTGCAACCACGCCTGAAAAAATCTCGGCCTTCGCCGCAGCAATCTCATCAAGCGATGCAAAATGACCTAAGTGACTGGCCGCAACATTCGTAACAATCGCCACATGAGGGCGCACCATTTTAACCAATGGCGTAATCTCACCACTGTGGTTCATGCCAATTTCAAAAATGCCAAATGCAGCAGAGCGTGAAAACCGCGACAGTGTTAATGGCACGCCCCAATGATTGTTGAAAGACGCTGCCGAAGCATGAGTTTCCCCTGATGCAGCAAGCGCCACGCGCAACATTTCCTTGGTGCTGGTTTTGCCCACACTGCCAGTGATGGCAACAACCTGCCCTTTGCTCCAAGCCCGCGCTGCGCGGCCCATATTTTCCAGCCCGCTCAATGGATCATCCGCCACTTGCAACACAGCGCCAGAACTAAGCATTTCATCAGTCACGCGCGAAACCAACGCTACTCCAGCAGCAGATTTTAATGCACCAACAACAAAATCATGGCCATCCATCTTGTCGCCTTTGATGGCCACAAACACATCACCCGCAGCAATTGCACGCGAGTCAATTGAGACGCCGTTGATGGGCCCACGCACTTCACCATGTAACGTGCCGCCAGTGGCCGCCACCAATTCTTGTGATGTCCAAAGTGGGCGATCAGCCATGATAAATTTCTCCACGCAAGGCTGCGGCCACCGCATCATGGTCGCTAAATGGAATGACGGTCTTTCCAACGGTCTGCCCTTCTTCATGGCCCTTGCCCGCCACTAAAAGGATATCTCCCGCATCCAGATTTTTGACCGCTTCCAAAATTGCCAGCGCACGATCTCCAATTTCTATAGCTTGGGGAACCGCACCTAAAATATCCCTACGAATTTGTGCTGCATCTTCGGTGCGTGGATTGTCATCCGTCACATAAGCAACATCAGCCAATCGTCCGGCAATCTCGCCCATCAAAGGCCGCTTGCCCTTGTCGCGGTCACCACCGCAGCCGAACACCACAATAAGTTTTTTATCGGCATAGGGCCGCAAAGCAGTAATGGCCGTCTCCAAAGCATCAGGTGTGTGAGCGTAATCAACAAACACACTGGCACCTGATTTAGAAACACCCGCAAGCTCCAACCGCCCCCGCGCACCCTTTAAGGATTCAAGCGCATGCAAAGCCAATGTTTCTTCGCCACCAGAAGCAATCACCAAGCCCGCCGCTACCAGCGCGTTAGAGGCTTGAAACTCACCCACCAGCGGCAGGCTGATGTCATAAGTCGCTCTGGCTGATTTTATTTTCAAACTCTGCCCAAGACCTGAGCGCTGCGTTTCCAGCAAACACAGATCAGCGCCTTTGTGCCCCACTGTAAAGCTGCGCAAACCTTTTGCTTTCACACGGGCCAGAACCTCATTCGCCTCTGGCATATCAGCATTGATAACGGCAGCAGCTCCTTCCGGAAGCAACTCTTCAAACAGCCGCATCTTGGCGTTAAAATAATCGTCTAGCGTGGCATGATAATCTAAATGATCACGCGTCAAATTGGTGAAGGCTCCAGCTGTCAATCGCAAGCCATCCAATCGATATTGCGCGAGGCCATGGCTTGATGCTTCAATGGCTAAATGCTGGACATGATCATCGCGCAAACTTGCGGCCAGCGCTTGCAACTTCACAGGATCAGGCGTGGTGTGCGAAAGATATTCGCTGCCATTTGGCCCCACCACCCCAATGGTGCCAAGGCTTGCCGCACGAAACCCCATGGCTTCCCATATTTGGCGCACAAAAACTGTAACCGAAGTTTTGCCATTGGTTCCGGTAACAGCCACAATCGTATCAGGCTGGCGATCATAAAACCGCGCTGCCATCACCGATAATAATCGCCGTGGATTCTCACTTTGAACTGCAACATTGCCGCTGTAACTACCCGCTTGGCACACAACTGCCACTGCCCCATTTGCAAGTGCTTGCGGAATAAAGCTTGCGCCATCAGCCTTGGTGCCGGGTAATGCCACAAACACAAATCCGGGTTGAACTTCACGGCTATCTGATGTCACACCAAAAATTTGCACATCGCCAATTTTCGGCAATTGCGCATCGTGAAGCAACAGATGGCTGAGGCGAATGCTCATCTCACTCAGCCTTCCTTCTTTGTGATTTTAGCAAGCTTCGCAAGTTTGGCTTTATCCTCTTCCGTAAACACTGGTGTCACTCCAAGCAAAGGGGCCACACGTTCAATTATTTTGGAGGCAGTAGGAACCGCGTTCCAACCGGCAGTGGCGAATCCATAAGTCTCCGGCAAAGCCTTGGGTTCGTCCAACATGATGAAAATGGCATATTTGGGATGATCCATCGGAAAAGCGCCAATGAAGGTGGCCAAGCTATGCTCTTTTGAATAACGCCCCTTGATAACTTTTTCAGCTGTGCCAGTTTTGCCACCAACCCGGTAGCCAATCACATCGGCTTTTGAAGCCGTGCCATCTGTCACATTTAAGCGAAACAAATAGCGCATTTTTTCAGATGTTTCAGGCTTCACAATGCGGTGGGCCAAACCTGCGGCTTCTTCTTTGGTGCGGCGCAAGAATGTTGGCGGAACAGCCATGCCACCATTGATAATATCAGAAATAACTGAAAGACCCTGCAAAGGCTGCACTGCAAAACCATGGCCGAATGAGGCAGTTGCCGAAGCCAGTCTGCCCCAGTTTTTAGGCAACAGCGGCCGCGCCGTTTCTGGCACTTCGGCAATCAATTTATCAAGCAATCCAACACGTTTCAAAAATTCCAAGTGGCCTTCAAGCCCCACTTGCAAGGCCATTTTCGCCGTGCCGATGTTTGATGAGTTGGTAAAAACTTCCGGCACCGTCATCACTTTGCGCTGGGCATGAAAATCGCTGATGCGGGCCTTGCCGATAACAAGAGGAAACCGTGCATCATAAGTTGATTGTAAATTCGCCGTGCCATAATCAAAGGCCATGGCAAAGGTCACAGCTTTAATAACCGATCCCAACTCATAAACACCACTGGTCAGTTTATTTTGTTGCTCCGAAGTTAAGCGTTTATCATCAGAATTTGGATTGTAATCAGGCGTATATGCAAGCGCTATAATTTCACCTGTTTCTGTATCGAGAATAATTCCACCGCCAGCTTTGGCTTTGAATTTAACAACAGCCTTGGTCACCTCATCCGTCACGGCATGTTGCACTCTTGTGTCCATGGCCAACTGCGCAGGTGCAGTAGTTTGTGTGGAAGGTTCAGAAAGTGATGCAGTGTAAAGAGCACCCTGATCATCCAAAAACTTTTCAATGCCTGCAATGCCTTTGGTATCAACATCAACATAGCCAATAGTGTGCGCCGCAAGACGGCCAAGCGGATAAACCCGCTTGCGCTCATTCACATAGCCAACACCAGGAATGCCAAGATTGTAAACCGCATCGCGCTCTTCTGGGCTGGCTTGGCGCTTCAACCACACAAAGGCACGCCCCGGCATTGTTAGTTTTTCGCGCAAAGTTTTTGCATCAAGCTCTGGCAATGTTGCCGTGAGCAGTTCAACTGCTTCATCAATGTCAGAAATTTTACGCGGATCAGAAAACAGCGATGCAACAGCAATATCCGTGGCCATCACCACACCGTTGCGGTCCACAATATCAGGGCGCGGGCGCACCGCCTCGCGGGCCGCCACTTCGGGGTTCACTGCCTCTCCCGATTTCCGCAGAGTCAAATTACTAAGCTGAGTTGCAATAGCAATAAACATCACGCTAAACATAATGCCTAAAAGCCTAATACGGTTTTGGCCCTTTAACTGCCCATCTGAATGCGAAATCTCACTCCGGCTCATTATTGCATTTGCTCCAAAATTGCCGCGATGGGATCAGCAGCATCCAATTTTGGTTTAACTAAAGCAGCATCCGGCACAGCAGCCGCAAGCTCAGCCTCAGCCACCACTTGCCTTGCTGCCATTGGCATAAGCCCCAATTGCTCTTCTGCCAATTTTTGTAAACGCTCTGGCCGCGTGAGACTGCTCCATTCCGCATTCAAAAGTTTAATGGCTTCGCGCTCAGCCGATATTGCTTTCTTCTCATGGGCAATCTGACGTTCAAGTGCACGCGTTGAATGCTCAAGCGAATAAAGAAAGAAACCAGAAATCAAAACTGCAACAACCAAACAGCCGTTAAAAAATTTAATCATCCATGCCTCCTGCGCTCAACACTTGGAACCGCCATAGCCTTGGCATCAAATTTGAATGATGCTGCTGAAGTGCGAACACCGCAGCGCAATTTGGCTGAACGCGCCCGTGGATTATCTAAGTTTTCTTCTGGCCCAGCTTCTTGGTGACCTTTGAACAGCACATCAAAACTGGCCGCTGGCCCCTCATGCGAGGCTGGAAGGTGCCGCGAATTGGTGGGCAACTTTCCTGAACGTTCGGCAAAAA
>JAYUPT010000125.1:0-10092 GCA_043759965.1 Aestuariivirga sp.
TGGGTATTGTTGACCAACGGCTGGAAAAAAGAGGCGCGACTGGTCGGGCACCTCTTAATTGAAGATGAAAAAACCAGAGGCGATCTATTGGTTTATGGCTTGCTCGCCAGCGAGTGGCGTGTTTGGATTGCCAATAGAGATGCAAAGAAATTAGCGACGCTAAAACTATGAATTCTATCAAGAGCTATGAGCTTCACACAGCGCCTAATCGGCGGCAGTTGTTCAATGAATTGCAGCCAAAGGTTTGGCGGGAATCTGATATGGTGCGCCAGTGGGTTGTAGCCGATGCAGAAATTTGCATTGAAATGTTGCGGTCATCGCACTTGGTCATGCCGGATCAAAGCAGGGTCTTGGATCTTCTGGAAAAAGCAACGGGGCAGTCATTCGAAAATTTACGATTGGCAAATCGATTTCTTCCTGCCTTCATGGAAGGTCCTGAACACGCCGAGCTGCGCCGAGGGCTCGCCACTTACTTAATGAGCGCACTGAAACGACTCGACGAAATTTTGCCCGCCTTGACTGAACTGCATCTTTCTTCTCTCAAGACTAAGGGCATTGTTGATATTTATAATGCTGTTGCAAGGCCTTTTGTCTGCGATATCCTTTCCACCGTGATAGGGCAAAAATTACCAAACGAGATTCTAAATTTACAGCTTGGCAATATATTTCCACTTTACAAAAGTCCTGCTCAATGGCGCCAGCTAAACGCAGATTATGGAGTTGCGTTGGAGTTTTTACACAATGGACTTGAATTTGATGAAATGGAACTGGCCTGCAAACTTTGCTGTCTGACATTTGGCGTGGATTCTCTTTGCACTCTAATTGTTGAAGCAATACTTGAATTGTTTGCATCGGAAATGCCACACGATTTACCAATTGAGTTCCCACGAGAAGCGGGTGTTCCTGTCACATTTCGCTATGTGCAAGAAGATTGCAAATTTGGCGGGCATGAATTTTCATGCGGAGATTTGATCCGATTGCAAATTCAGGCCACAAGTTATTCCGAAAACAAGTCTCACCACACATCCATGTTTGGGGCAGGGATGCATTCATGTGTCGGGCGACAATTGTCACTCAAAATATGGCGACATTTCGCTGAGGGAATAAATGAGTTAGGATTAAAAGGTGAGATTGTGACTCGAAAACATGGCCAATCACATTTTTGGACACGTTATAATGCGGTTGAAGTGAGGTTGATGTGAAAACTGAAGATAATATGCGGGTGTTGATTGTTAATGCCTTAGTAGACATCAAGGCTTTGACTGCTGATGCGGCAAAAGCTTTGATGAAAAACAATACCCAGAATTTAGAGCTCGCGAGCCTCGGCATTGATAGTATGGCCGTTATTAACCTCTGCAATGCTCTCGAAGAAGGCCTTGGCCGTGAGGTACAGATCGAAGAATTGGTCGAACATTCAACCCTCAATAGCCTTGCCAAACATTTTGCCAACGCCTGAATTTGCCACTAAGAATTTCGTCTTGCGTTATATGACGCCGCCTATGGTCACTGACCGCTGGGTGAGCTGGACCTCTAACAACTTTCTGATGGGGCAAATTAATTCTCGCACAACCAATTTGAAAAAGTTCGACCTTCAGCGCTACGTTGCGACGGCTATCAAAAATCAGCGAGCGATTTTTGGAATATTTCGAAAATCCGATTTCGAACATATTGGTTTATATGATGTGATGGTCGATACGCGGCACCGCATCGCCAATCTCGATGTGCTCGTTGAAATTCCAAAAATTGATTTACTGGCAACACTAGCCGAAACCGACCCAATTTTTCTTACCTATCTGAGACACAAAATGGGATTTCAAAAAGCCGCCGCGCAAGTTCCGGAAACTTTCAAAGATTTGCTCAAGCATTACGAAAAAACGGGCTGGCTAAAAGAAGGCATTCTGCGTGAAGAGCTGCCGGGTTTAAAAGCAAATCGCCGGGTGGATGCTATACAATTTGGGAAATTGTTGGTTTGAGTTTGAGTGCATTTTATACGCGGTTGATCAAACCATCAGATTTGATACCAACTTCATTAGATTGATGGCGGGGCTTCGGGTGGCAATATTTCAAAGTCCGTTCCTTCGGCAGCAATACAAGATTGGCCTGAGGGCGTTGTGATTAAAACCGTCCAAGTCCCTGAAAGAGATGCATAGAACTCAACGAGCGCACCTGTTGATGTAATGCCCATGGCCCGAACATCTTCGCCATATTTCTTTTGCAAGGCTTTGGCGAATTCGTCACGGTTACCGCAAACCATCACTTGTGCATGCGATGCGGTTGAGAGAAAGGTCGCCACCACGAGAGCAGTAATATATTTGTGAAGTTTTACCATCAAAGCTCCTCCGTTGACACCCGGAGGTTTGCAGTGGCTTATCGGACAAACGCGGCGGGTGCGTTCAGGATTTGGCCCTTTGCCGATTTGCAGCCCCATGGGGCCTTTTCCTATGCTTTATGTGGGATAGCCCAGTGCTATTTTCAACCCTTCCTCAGCAGCCCTTGCCTTACCCACAATCCCACGCTATAGCCCCCGTTGCTAAAACCACACGCAGGTGTTGGAACCTCTCATGGGCGTTAAGCCCCTCATAGAGAGCGTTCCTTCCGGTGCCAGAATAATCTGGTCACACCACTTGCGGAGGATTAACCGGAGAAGGAAGTTACAATGGCCACGGTCAATTTCACCATGCGTCAGCTCTTGGAAGCTGGCGTTCATTTCGGACACCAAACCCACCGCTGGAACCCAAAGATGGGTTCATATATTTACGGCGTGCGTAATGGCATCCATATTCTCGATCTCTCACAAACTGTTCCTTTGCTGCATAATGCATTGCAATTGGTAACCGACACTGTGGCCAAGGGTGGCCGCGTTTTGTTTGTGGGCACCAAGCGTTCGGCATCGCAAGAAATTGCTGAGTCTGCTCGCCGTTGCGCACAATATTATGTGAATGCCCGCTGGTTGGGCGGCATGCTCACCAACTGGAAAACCATTTCTGCTTCGATCAAGACATTGCGCAAGATCGATGACACCATGGAAAAGCAGGGCACCAGCCTTTTGAAGAAGCGCGAAGTTTTGGATATGGCGCGCAGCAAGTCGAAGCTTGAAAAAGCTTTGGGCGGCATCAAAGATATGGGCGGCGTTCCTGATTTGCTGTTCGTGATCGACACCAACAAAGAAGCCAACGCAATCAAAGAAGCCAACCGTTTGGGCATTCCGGTTATTGCGATCATCGATACAAACTCTGATCCTGCTGGCGTAAACTTTCCAATTCCAGGCAATGATGACGCTGCACGCGCCGTTGCTTTGTATTGCGATTTGATCAGCAAAGCTGTGATCGAAGGCATTTCGCAGTCTGGCCACCATTCAGGTGTTGATGCTGGTGCGGCTGAACAGCCAATTGCTGAAGATATTCCAGCTTCGGCTTAATTCACGTCTGATTAAGTGGGCTTGCAATGATTGCAGGCCCATTTTCACATTTTAATTTATGAGGTTTGACATGGCTGACATTACTGCTGGCATGGTGAAAAGCTTACGCGAAAAGACTGGCGTGGGCATGATGGATTGTAAGGCAGCACTTGCTGCAAACAATGGCGATTTGGAAGCTTCGATTGATTGGTTGCGCGCCAAAGGTTTAGCCAAGGCTGCCAAGAAATCAACCCGCGTTGCTGCTGAAGGCCTTGTTGGTCTTTGTATTAAGGGTTTGCACGGCGCCTTGGTTGAAGTGAATTCTGAAACAGACTTTGTTGCTCGCAATGAAAAATTCCAAGCCATGGTTGCAGAGATTTCGAAATTGGCGATTGATGCAAATGGTTCAACAGAAAAACTCAAAACCGCCAATTTCCCAAGCTCCACCCATGCAGTTGCTGAATATGTAGCGGAAATGGTGGCAACGATTGGCGAGAACATGACAGTGCGCCGCACAGCAGCGCTCACAGTTTCAGATGGCGTAATTGGATCCTACGTCCACAACCAAATCGCACCTGGCATGGGCAAAATTGGCGTTATCGTTGCGCTTGAATCTTCCGGCAGCAAAGAAGAACTTGCAAGCTTTGGCCGCATGCTCTCCATGCATATCGCTGCAACTAATCCGGTTGCCCTCAGCTTGGACCTCGTTCCAGCCGAAGTGTTGGCCCGCGAAAAAGCAGTTCTTGAAGAAAAGAACGCTGGCAAACCTGCCAATGTGATGGAAAAGATTGTGGCTTCTGGTCTCAAGACTTATGCCAAGGAAACTTGCTTGTTAGAGCAAGCCTATGTGCATGATGGTTCCAAAACCGTAACGCAGGTTTTGGCTGAATTGACTGCCAAGGCTGGTGCTGCCGTAAAGCTTACAGGCTTTGTCCGCATGCAGCTTGGTGAAGGCATTGAAAAAGCTGAAGATGATTTTGCCGATGAAGTGGCAAAAATGGCAGGCGGCAATTAACACCCAGAGCAATCAATTTTGGTTGATTGCACCTGTTAACCAAGTGTGGCATTATAAGTCGTGGTGGTGCAGATTATTTGTCTGCACCATCAACTTCGGGGGATTCGAAGGCGATGCGATGGCGAGTTTCGAAAAGATAGACCCGGTCTTGATGCGTGTTGCGCGTGCTTTGGCAATGAGCCAAGGCTCTAGCGACTGGCACGAATTTGTGGCACCGGCACAAGCCATGCTCAGGGCACTGCGAGAACCTAGTGCTGAAATGCTTGAAGCAGGGGCAAATGGCATGCCAGATTGGGGTGATTTGCCCACCGGATGGCGCGCCATGATCGACCATGTGATTGGCGAAGAGCCATTGCCGTTCAACGATAATGCCGCCGCTGCAAAAGCCGAAAAAGCGGCGGGTTGAACTGAGACGAATCACAATTCGTGACCTATGATTGCAAAGGGCTCTTCGGGCCGGTGGACGTTTGTTTTACGGGGCAATGATGAGCAAAATCAAATATAAGCGCGTTCTTCTTAAAATTTCGGGCGAAGTGCTGATGGGTGATGAGCCTTTTGGCATTGACTTGAATATGGTGGGTCGCGTGGCCGATGAAGTGATTGCCTGCACGGATGCAGGGGCACAAGTGGCATTGGTTATTGGCGGTGGCAATATCTTTAGAGGTCTTGCTGGTGCGGCAAAAGGCATGGACCGTGTATCAGCCGATCATATGGGCATTATGGCCACTGTGATGAACGCTCTGGCCATGCAAGGTGTTCTCAATTCCAAAGGTGTTGATGCGCGTATGCTCTCTGCCATCGCCATGCCAAGCGTGTGTGAAACATATTCCGCCGCAAAGGGTATTCACCACATGGAGAAAGGCCGCGTGGTGATTTGTGCTGCGGGCACGGGCTTACCATTCTTCACAACCGATACGGGGGCAGCGTTGCGCGCCGCAGAATTGAAATGTGAAGCCTTGCTCAAAGGCACCAGTGTTGACGGGGTTTACTCCGCTGACCCCAAAAAGGTGTCAACTGCCAAACGCTACGACAAAATCACCTTCAATGAAATTCTTGCAAAAGATTTGCGTATCATGGATCCAGCCGCAATTGCACTTGCGCGTGATAATGCGATTCCTGTAGTTGTGTTCTCCATTCGTGAAGCTGGAAATGTTGAGCGCGTGCTCAAAGGCTCTGGCCAATATACTGTCGTGACCAAGGATTAGATTATGGCCCAACTTCCAGATTTTAACGCTGTTGATATTAAGCGCCGCATGGCGGGTGCAACTGAATCATTGAAACATGATTTTGGCGGGCTTCGCACTGGCCGCGCTTCGGCCACGTTGCTTGACCCTGTGATGGTTGATGCTTACGGTGCAAAAATGGCATTGGCACAATGTGCTTCTGTCACTGTGCCAGAGCCGCGCATGTTGCAAATTAGCGTGTGGGACCGGGGGCTGGTGATCGCCGTTGAGAAAGCCATCAACCAATCGAACCTTGGTTTGAACCCGCAAACAGAAGGCCAAACCATTCGCTTGCGCATGCCAGATTTAACGCAAGACCGCCGCAAGGAACTTGTGAAGGTTGCCCACACTTATGCTGAAAAAGGCCGCGTGGCGGTGCGCAATGTGCGCCGCGATGCGATGGACCAATTAAAGGCACTCGAAAAAAACAAACAATTAAGCGAAGACGAACAAAAAGACAAATCCACCGAAGTTCAAAAATGGACTGATGATACGATCAAGGATATTGAGGCTTCGTTGAAAAGCAAAGAAGCCGAAATTATGCAGGTTTGAGGTTCCACGAAAGTGACCACGCAACCTATCTCTGCTGCTCCGCGCCATGTGGCCATTATTATGGATGGCAATGGACGTTGGGCGGCTGCGCGTGGTTTGCCACGATCGGCTGGTCACAAAACCGGAATTGATGCACTGCGCCGCGCGGTGAAAGCGGCTTCTGATTTTGGCATTGAATATCTCACGATTTATTCATTCAGCACTGAAAACTGGTCGCGCCCTAAATCTGAAGTTACATTTTTGTTAGATTTGCTGCGGCGGTTCATTCGTCAAGATGTGGCCGAGCTTCATGCCTCTGGCGTGCAATTAAAAATTATTGGTGCGCGCGATGATCTTGAGCCTTCAATGGTTGCCATGTTGGCTGATGCAGAAAAATTGACTGCTGGAAATTCCAAGCTAAAATTGGTGGTGGCCTTCAACTATGGCAGCCGCCAAGAAATTTTGCGGGCCACACAAGCTATTGCGGCTTCAGTTAAATCTGGCGCGCTGAATGAAGATGATATTAGTGCGGAAACTTTTTCACTGGCACTCGACACAGCCCATATTCCTGATCCTGATTTGCTCATTCGTACGGGAGGCGAGCAGCGCATTTCAAATTTTCTGCTGTGGCAATGTGCTTATACTGAGTTTGTATTCGTGCCAGAATTTTGGCCTGAATTTGATGCTGCCATTTTCAAACGAGCACTAGATGAATTTGGCGCGCGTGACCGGCGCTTTGGTGGTGTGAAGGCACAAACCGCATGAACTCTACTGCCACAAAATGGTCGGATCTTTTGGTGCGCAGCAGTTCTGCGATCATTCTTGCTCCACTGGTTTTGGGTGCGGTGTGGGCGGGTGGTTATTGGTATTCTGTATTTGTCATTTTATTGGGCATTCTTATTGCCCGCGAATGGACGATGATTGTTCATGGTGGCGATTCAAAACAATTTCTAATTCATGCGGCGGCAGCTTTGCTTGCGGCAACAGCTCTTGGTCCCATTGAACTTGCGGTGATTGCCGTGCTTGCTGTGGTTTCGATTGCTTTGGTGCTTGTTAACAAACAGCCCAAATCACTTTGGAGCTTTATCGGTGTGCCTTATGTGGCTTTGCCCATTCTGGCACTTTCAGTTTTACGGGCTGATGAAGTTCGTGGACTTCAGGCTATCATCTGGTGTTTGGTGATTGTGTGGGCTGCGGATATTTTGGCATATTTTGCTGGGCGCATTATTGGCGGGCCAAAATTGGTGCCAAAGCTTTCCCCTAAAAAAACTTGGGCTGGCATGGGTGGTGCAATTGTGGGTGCGGCCTTGGCTTCATTGGTTTGTTCAAAGTTATTTGAATTAAGTTATGTGCCGCTTGCAGCACTGGCCATGCAGTTTGCAGTTGTAGAGCAGGGCGGCGATATTTTTGAAAGTGCCCTTAAGCGCCATTATGGTGTTAAAGATTCAGGCGATTTGATCCCCGGTCATGGCGGCGTTTTGGACCGGATGGATGGGTTATTAGCCGTCATACTCATCGCGGCCCTTGTGGGTTTCCTCCACAACCCCGATATGCCAGCAGCAGGGCTTTTGCGCTGGTAACCATAATTTGCGAAAACTTGACGTAAATCCGCCGCTTTGTGGTTAAAAATTGGTAAATTATAAAAGTTTAGAGGCGGGAACCGGAATGAGTTTTATGTCGATCTTGCAAGCACCTGTTATTGCAGTTGTTTTTTATGTGCTTCCATATTTATTGGCGTTGATCGTCATCGTGTTCATCCATGAACTTGGCCATTTTTATGTGGGCCGACTTTGTGGTGTCTCTATCGAGACTTTCTCGGTTGGTTTCGGCAAAGAAATATTTGGCTTTAATGATCGTCATGGCACGCGCTGGAAATTCTGTTGGATTCCACTTGGCGGGTATGTGCGTTTTGCCGGAGATGCCAATGCGGCAAGCATGCCCAGCAGCGATGGTGGCAGCCAACTAAACAGCTTGCAGGCTGCAAAACTATGGAAGCGCATTGCCATTGTTGCGGCGGGGCCATTGGCCAATTTTGCACTTTCCATTTTCATTTTCGCTTTTGCCTTTATGTTTGTGGGTATCCCGCTCAGTGAACCGCGCATTGATGATGTGACTGTTGATGGGGCAGCAAAAGCCGCTGGCCTTTTACCCGGCGATTATATTCGCAAAGTTGACGGCGAGAAAGTGAACAGCTTCGCGGACATTCAAGAGAAAATGATTCTGCGTGGCGAAAACCCGGTGGCTTTGGAAATTGATCGTGGTGGCGAACCACTAAGCTTCACAATTACACCGCGGATCAAAGAAGTGCCTGATGGTTTTGGCAGCACAATTAGAATGAGCCTCATTGGTGTGACCCATGATGGCACCAAAGATGCTGCAGTTTCAGAAAAGCTCAATCCAGTGGCAGCTTTTAGCAAAGCTACCGAACGCACCTATTTCATTGCCAAAACAACATTACGCTATTTGGGCAAAATTATTTTAGGCTCAGAAAAATCCAACCAACTTCATGGTCCACTGGGGGCAGCGAAGATCGCTGGTGATTATGCGTCTGCTGGCATTTGGGCCTTCGTTACCTTCATTGGCCTCATCAGTGTAAGCATTGGCCTCGTCAATCTGTTTCCGGTGCCAATGCTGGATGGTGGGCATTTGATGTTCTATTTCATCGAAGCAATTTTTGGCAAACCAGTGAGCCCACAGGCTCAAGAATGGAGTTTTCGAATCGGGCTTTCAGTAATTCTTTTGTTCATGGTCTTTGTCACCACCAATGATCTTGGCCGTTTTGCGGCAATGCGCTTTTTTGGTTGAAAATTAACACTTATTCTTCATTTGCAATGTAAGATAAAATGGTTAAAACGACACGCGGCGGTAGGTACTGTTCGGGGACGGCTCGTTTAGTTTGAGGTTGACTTTTATTCATGCGTAAAAATTTAGGGCTTATTGGCCTCCTCTTGTTAGTGTTTACAGTGGTTGCTCCGTTGGGCGCACCGGGCTTTGTTGCGCCAAGTGCTTATTCTGCAACGGTTTCTCAGATTACGCTTGAAGGTGGCCAACGCGTTGATCGCGAAACCATCATGGCTTACATGCAAATTCAGCCGGGCGATCAGTTTGATTCTGAGAAAATTGACGCCTCGATTAAAGCCCTTTTCCAGACTGGCCTTTTTTCTGATGTGCGCATTATAAAGCGCGGTTCAGTGTTAATTGTTCAAATTGTCGAAAATCCTTTAATCAATTTGGTGAACTTTGAAGGCAACAGCGAAATTGATGATGATACGCTGTTGAAGGAAGTAGATGTTAAAGAACGCATGATCTATACGAAGGCCCGCGTGCAGAGCGATACACGCCGCATTTTAGCCCTCTATCAAACCAAAGGTTTTTATAATGTGCGCGTAACACCGCAGCTCATTCGCTTGCCGGAAAATCGTGTTAATCTTGCTTTTGTTATTTCTGAAAATGGCAAGACCACGGTGTCTGCCATCAACTTCACAGGCAATAACGTGTTTGGCAGCGGCACCTTGCGCGGCCAAATGATCACCAAGCAAAAAACTTGGTGGAACCCACTGCTGCGCAACGTTACCTATGACGCTGATCGCCTAAACTACGACAAAGAATTGATCCGGCGTTTTTATTTGAAGCACGGCTTTGCCGATATTCAGGTAGTTTCTGCTGAAGCTCATTTGACGCCAGATGGCAATACGTTTGAAATTAACATCACAGTTGAAGAAGGCCCACGTTACAAAATTGCCGATGTTTCTATAAATACTGGCAACACCAACCTGGACCCTCAGGCTTTAACTGAAGTGGTGAAAACTGGTGTTGGCGATACGTTCGATGCATCAAAAGTTGATAAGACTGTAGAAAATCTCGCATTGGAAGCCAGCAAGCAAGGCTTCGTGTTTGCAAAAGTTGACCCGCAAATTGATCGTGAT
>JAYUPT010000126.1:0-10077 GCA_043759965.1 Aestuariivirga sp.
CTGGTGGATGCCGATGGCCCTACCGATTTGGGCGATGAGGTTTATCAAGGCGACAAGCGTGTGGGTGTTATCACTTGCCCATCTTATTCAAAGCTCACCAACAAAAGCATGGCCATTGCAAGGCTTGATGTGGGTTGCGCCAAGCAAGGTGTGGCTTTGGAAGTGCGCGGCAAAAATGTGAAAGCAAAAGCCATCGCGCATACGATCACATTTGATGATCCCGAAAAGAAGAAACGGAACGCGGTTGGTTGATTTTATGTTCGTTGACAAAATCACACAACACCCGTCATCCCTGCGAAAGCAGGGACCCAGCTTTCGGCATGCTCACATGTGGTTTAGCTGGGTTCCTGCTTTCGCAGGAATGACGGTCGGGGTTGGGAACTGGCAATGCTAGTTCAAGGCATTAAGAGCAGGCCTGTTTATACTGGTCTTGATATTGACCCTCATGCGCGGCGGCATCTGTTTGCCTTGCAAGGCGAAGGTGTTGCAGCCTTGCATGATCAAGTTAAAAACCATGGCCCTGAATTTCTAAAGACAGCAGATATTCTCTGCGTTGGTCCGCTGCCAAAAGTCGATGCTGAAGATATGTGGTCGGCCCCCACCATTCCAGTTCTGCTTAACCGCCTGCGCATTAATCTCATCAACGCAAAAATGGGAACACGGCTTTATCTTTCTGGCACCGAAGGTTTCATCGGCCAGACCATGAAAGTGGCTTTGGACCAAGGCATTGATTTTAATTCAATCCGCACTGAACATCGCGGTTCATTAGCGCGGCGCGTGCAATGTGTGCATTGCAAGGGCATTACCGATGATGTGAAAACCTCACCCTATAAATGCAGCCATTGTGGATTGAACCTCTTGGTGCGCGATCATTATTCGCGCCGGCTTGCAGCCTTTCAAGGCGTGTGCATTGATGCTGAAGAACCGGGCACGGCACCTCCTCCTGTGGTGATGTTCCCATGAGCATCAACACTGAAATGAATGTGCGCGTCACAGCAATTACGCAAGTTGCCGAAAAAGTAAAACGCTTCCGCTTTGAGCGCGTAGATGGCCTGTCCTTTCCCGTATTTTCAGGAGGAGCGCATGTTGTGGTTGCTATGCGTGACGGTGATTTGCTGCGCCGCAATCCTTATTCACTGATGTCCAGCCCCCTTGATCAATCGGCTTTTGAAATTTCGGTACTGCGCGTTGAACATTCGCGCGGTGGCTCGGCCTTTATGCATGAGCATGTGAAGCTGGGTGACACTCTCATTATTAGCCAGCCGCTCAATCAGTTTCCTTATGATGTGCGTGGACGAAAACATATATTTATGGCGGGCGGCATTGGCATCACGCCCTTTATGGCGATGATGGATCAGATGACCATCGAAGGTTCAAACTTTGAATTGCATTATGCTGTGCGAGACAGAAGCCATGGAGCCTATTGGCGTGAACTCACGGAACGCTATGGCGCGCACCGTGTAAAAATTTATTGTGATATTGAAAAACTGTTTATCCCCACTGATGCAATTCTTTCCAATCAAGCACTTGGCACGCATCTTTATGTGTGTGGCCCATCTGGCATGATTGATGGTGTGTTGGGCAAAGCCACCTCACTGGGCTGGCCAAAACAGAATTTACATTCGGAAAGATTCTTGGCACCTCCGCCTGGAAGTGTTTTTGTGGTCAACCTTCAACGGTCCAACAAGACTTTCACTGTTGGCACGCATCAAAGCATTCTCGAAGCGGTGGAAGCGGCTGGTATTGATGCACCTTATCTCTGCCGAGGTGGGGCCTGTGGGCAGTGTGAAACTTCGGTGCTAAGTTGCGACGGCACCATTGAACACCATGATATTTTCTTAGAACCTGAAGACAAAGCTTCAGCTAAAAAAATTATGATCTGCGTTTCACGCGTGAAGGGGCAAGCGATTATGCTTGATCTGTGAGGGACCAAATGAACATTAAATTCAAACAGGAAACTTTTCGCGGCGATTTCACTTATCGCAACAGCCCTGACAACATTAAGCGCTTTCCATTCCCGTTTAACGAAGACAAATATATGTATTCGGTCAACATGGAACCGCATGTGCCGGCTGGCCCCAAAGGTTATGCCTTTGAACACATGATTGATGTGGATGAACATTATATTTCAGAAATGCGTGACCGCGCTTTGGTGCTGAAAGAAGATCCCTTACGCTGCCAAGCCCTGTCGCACATGATGGCCGCGCAGTGGGACACGCTGGAACTTTTAATGGAGCAACAGGCGGCGGGTTATCCTGAACATTTTTCTCTCACAAAGAACGGCGATCAATGGCACTGGATCAATCGTCCATTAGGCATTGATCAGAAATTTACGTTCGGTGATGCAAGCACGCTGCCGTGCGAACCGATGGAATATATCACGCGGCAAGCCCAGGGTGATTTTTGCATTGTTGATCAGCGCGATAATAATTTGTGGATGGATGCCGGCATGGTGACCACGCAAGCCGATTGGTCGCTGGATTTTGATATTGGCATGAACTTTATGGAATGGCATGGGCCAGTGCCTCTCGCACATCAGATGGGTGTGTTTGATCGCGCACTCAAATTCTTGCTCAACTTGCAGCAAGGCAAACCGGTGCGCCGCCTAAACTGGACTATGACGATCAATCCACGTCTCGACACCAGCCCTGAAAATTATCACAAATGGGGCACGGACCGTATGACCGTGACGCCTGAGAATGTGGGCGATAAAGTTCACCTGCGCTGCGAGTTGCAAAGCCTATGGCGCTTGCCGCGCTCTAATGCGATTTTATTTGTGATCCGCTGTTATCTCTTGAAAATGGAAGAGCTGGTGCAGGTTCCCAAATGGGCGCGGCGCTTCCACCGCGTGTTGCGTGATTTGCCGCCTGAACTTGCGGATTACAAAGGCCTCACACGATTCCGACCGATGACAATCGAGTGGCTTTCAAAATATGATGACGGGGCTGCCACCAGCTCTGGCATCTTTCCAGAATAATGTGAGATGATAAATTGACCATTGCTCACCTACTTAACGTCATTCTCGCAAAGGCGGGAATGACGGTTTTTCAGCGAGTACCATAATTCTAAAAATGGCAAGTTCAGAGGAAACACTATGACACGCATTGCAGTTATCGGCGCAGGTCCATCGGGCACGGCAGTTCTGCGCGCCTTCCAATCGGCAGCAAAGAAGAAAGCCAAGATTCCTGAAATTGTTTGCTTTGAAAAACAAAGTGATTGGGGTGGCTTGTGGAATTACACATGGCGCACTGGCCTTGATGAACATGGCGAAGCGGTTCATGGCTCGATGTATCGTTACCTTTGGTCAAATGGACCCAAAGAAGTTTTGGAATTTGCAGATTATTCTTTTGAAGAACATTTCGGTAAAGCTATTCCATCATATCCCCCACGCGCGGTTTTGTGGGATTACATTAAGGGCCGCGTGGAAAAGGCCAAAGTGCGCAAATGGGTTCGCTTTTCAACGCCCGTTCGCATGGTGGAATGGGACAAGAAAAAGAAACTGTTCAATGTCACGGCGCATGACCGCGTTAAAGATAGAATGTACACGGAGCAATTTGATAATGTGATCGTGGCCAATGGTCACTTCTCCACGCCCAATGTGCCAGAGTTTGAAGGCATTCGCACTTTCAATGGCCGTGTGATGCACGCCCATGATTTTCGCGATGCGCTGGAGTTTAAAGATAAGGACGTTCTGATTGTTGGCCGCTCTTATTCAGCCGAGGATATTGGTTCACAATGTTGGAAATATGGGGCGAGGTCAGTTACGGCTTCCTATCGCTCCAAGCCCATGGCCTTTGATTGGCCGAAAGGATTTGAGCAACGCCCTCTCTTACAAAAGCTGGTTGGCAAAACTGCTCATTTCAAAGATGGCAGCACCAAAGATGTGGATGCGATTATTCTGTGTACGGGTTATCAACATCACTTCCCATTTTTGAGCGAAGAGCTGCGCCTGAAAACAGCAAACCGCCTGTGGCCGCTGGACCTTTATAAGGGTGTGTTATGGGAGCAAAATTCGAAACTCTCTTACATCGGAATGCAGGATCAGTTTTACACATTTAACATGTTTGATGCCCAAGCTTGGTATGTGCGCGATGTTATTCTGGGCCGCATTAAACTGCCGAAGCTTGATGTGAGGACGAAGAATTCAAAGGCCTGGCGCAAGCGTGAACTGAAACTTGAAAATGATGAACAGATGATTCAGTTCCAAGGTGATTATGTGAAGGAGCTGATCTCAGCCACCGACTATCCCAAGCTTGATACCGAAGCGATCAATCAAACGCTGGTGGAATGGGAGCATGACAAAATTCATGACATTATGGGTTATCGCAACAAGGCCTACCGCAGCATTGTGACTGGAACCATGTCACCGTCACATCACACGCCTTGGTTGGAAGCGATGGATGATACCATGGAGACCTATTTGAAGGTGAAGTGAGGAAGGAACCTCATCAGTCGCTTCGCGCCAGCTTCTCCAAAGGAGAAGCGTGAAGTTTAGCATCGCCCAAATTATTTCACCCTTCTCCTTTGGAGAAGGTGCCCCGAAGGGCGGATGAGGTCTCTTAACTCCGTGGCCTTGTTTTCTCTGGATCGTAATGTACGAATTTCGTGATGTGCGCAGGCAAGCGTTTCGCATGTCCATCTAATTTTCCAATTTCAACTTCGGTGCCAAGCTCACTATTGAGTGCGTCCATTCGCGCCAACGCAATGTTCTTGCCCAAGATTGGTGAACGGCATGAACTTGTAACCACACCCACTTGGGCGCGGCCCACATAGATGTGGTCGCCATGGCCAACGGCTTCATTGGAATCGATTTCCAGCCCAACCAATTTGCGGCGTGGATGTTCCTTGCGTTGTATGAGTGCATCACGGCCAATGAAATTATCGAGTTTGGTTTTGAGCGGCACGGTGAAGCCAATGCCGGCTTCAAATGGATCAGTTTCGGAATTGAATTCATAATTAGCAAAAATCAAGCCTGATTCAATGCGCAACATATCAAGCGCTTCAAGGCCGAGCGGCTTGAGGCCATGTTTTTGTCCTGCATTCCACACGGCATCAAAAACTTCGGTGGCATGTTTGGGGTGACAGAAAATTTCATAGCCTAATTCGCCAGTGTATCCGGTGCGGCTAACCACCAATGGCACACCTTCAAAATGGCCAATGCGGGCCACCGCAAAGCGGAACCATTCAAGCTCGCTGATGGTGGGTTGGGTTGGTGATGTCCATATAATTTCTTTCATAATTTCGCGGCTCGCAGGCCCTTGGACCGCGATGTTGTGCAGTTGATCAGTCGATGAACGCACCCAAGCTTTGTAACCCATCTTCTCGGCTTGTTCGCGCAGCCATACGCCGGAATAATCATCGCCGCCAATCCAGCGGAATAGATTTTGGCCAAGCCTGAACACAGTGCCATCATCAATCATGCCGCCATTTTCATAACACATGGCGGTGTAAACCACTTGGCCGGTCGAGAGTTTTTTGATGTCGCGCGTCATGCAATATTGCAGCAGCGCCTCGGCATCTGGCCCAGTCACTTCAAATTTTCGCAAAGGTGACAAATCCATCACCACAGCTTTTTCGCGCGCCGCCCAATATTCTTCAATCGGGCCATCATTGTTAAAGCGGCCCGGCAACCAATAGCCGCGATATTCAGCGTAGTTGCGCGTGAGTTTTGAGAATGAGGAATGGAAGGCGGTTTCTTTGGTCATCACGGGGTCTGCATCTGGTGTCATTCTTGTTGCCACTGCTCTTTGAAATTTTTGTTCCGCGCCATAAACGCGCACATGAATGTCGGTTGGGTTCCAGCCATTGCCGGGGTCAATGTCATCGGGGCAGGATGAGGCGACGCAAACCAAATCAGTGAGCGCCTTCACCAAAACATAATCGCCAGCGCGAGACCATGCTTCATCGGACACAATCACATTGGAATGGTTCATCTGCGTGTTGTAAAAAAAGTTCAGCGCTTCCCAGCCTTTGCGTTTGGCAATGCCGAAGGGGTCTAATGCGAAATTGAAATTCTCGGTGCAGTTGGCGTGGCCGGGATAGCCCATATCGTCATAGAAGCGCGGATTGCAGGCGGTGGCAAATGCATCATGGCGCCCGCAGGTGTCTTGCACCACCTCGATCAGCGGCTCAAAATCCAGAGCGAAGGCTTTTGAAGGAAGGCCTGGAATTGGATAAGCGCGGCCCGTCAGTGTGCGCGTGATGGTGGCATCGAGAGCGTGCTCAATTCCTTTATCCAACTTTCGCGCCGAGAAACATTGAAAGTCTGTCATCTGCCTGCCAGAGACATCGATGATCTGAATATATTCTCCAGCCTTCACATGAAAGCCGCGCGCGGTGGCGGCCATGATGCGAATGTCTTGCAATGGATCAGCTAAAGGTTCTGGCAAATCATCGCCGACGATTTTGAGCTTTGGCGTGGCACGCGTGATGCGCAGTTCAATATCGGTTGCGGTGTCTTGCGCATCGGGGCTCATATCACCAGCAGGCACTGCAATGATCAAGGTGCCATCATGTTTCACATTATACTCAGCAATGCTTCCACATGGACTGGCATTTCCGAACAGACGCGTTGTTTGCAGCTTGCCCATATCAATGTTGCGGCGTTGCAAGTTTGATTTCAGGCGATCCATTGAAAGGAGGCTCTCAACGCGCCCATCGGGCTTGGCACCAATGCCAGTTAGATCGCTGCGGCCTTTAGCATCGCAGAAACCCAGTTCAACAGACTGACCTCCTTCAACATCTTTGATTGTTAATTTATCGCCAGCTTTAACATCCACCACAAGCGACCCGCCACCCGCTATCGGATAACGCTCAACATTAGGTGGCAATGCACGGGTGCCTGGCCGAAGAATGCGGCTGGCGGTGGGGAAACTGCGGCTTGGCGGCATAAATAGAGTCATGATGCAGGTATTATTCCACAGTTTTGCTTGACCGCCAATATAATCTCATTCACAAATGTTTCCTGAGAAGGGGCGATACCGCCACGAGAAGCGGACACTTCATTCTTGTCATTATAGGACATATGGAGGGAACAATTATGTCATCTGAAACAAATTCGGGCGGGCTGGTCCGCGCGTTAGACTGGAAAGGCGCCTTCTGGGTTGCGGCTGGCGTGCCGCCCTTGGTGCTTTTTTCAATTGGCGGCATTGCTGGTGTTGCTGGCAAGCTTGCCTTCTTGGTCTGGATCATTTCGATGATCATGGGCTTTTTGCAATCATTTACGTATGCTGAAATGGCGGGCATGTTCGGAAACAAGTCGGGCGGCACCTCCATCTATGGCGCTACGGCTTGGTTGCGCTATTCAAAAATAGTGGCACCGCTTTCGGTGTGGTGTAACTGGTTTGCTTGGAGCCCGGTGCTTTCGTTGGGTTGCGCCATTGCGGCTGGCTATATTCTCAACGCGTTATTTCCAATTCCATTGTTCACTGAACAATCGGCAGAAGTTATTGCGTGGTTGGCTGATCCGGCCAATGCCGGAAAACTTGCGGCCGATGCCATTGCTGCTGTTACAGCGGCGGGCACGCCAGCAATTCGCAGTTGGGAATTGCTGACAGTTAACATCCCCAAACTTGGTGCGCTGCATTTCAATGCAACATTCTTAATTGGCGCGGCTTTGATGCTGGTGATGCTGGCTATTCAACATCGCGGCATTGCCTCAACTGCTAAAGCGCAAAAACTTTTGGCCATTATTGTGTTGGTGCCGCTGCTTTTGGTTGGCCTTGTGCCAATTCTTACTGGGGCCATTGACACTGCCAATGTTACTGGCTTGCTTCCGCCAACTGCTGCTTATTCTGGTGTTGATGGAACTTGGAGCAATGGCGGGTGGACCTTATTTTTAGGCGCACTTTATATTGCTGCGTGGTCAACATACGGTTTTGAAACTGCCGTATGCTATACTAGCGAATTGAAGAACCCCAAGACTGACACGTTCAAAGCAATCTTCTATTCGGGTTTGCTGTGCTGTGTGTTCTTCTTCCTCGTGCCATTTGCTTTCCAAGGCGTGCTTGGTCAATCCGGCATGTTGGCTACCGGCATTGTCGATGGCACCGGCATTGCTGCGGCCCTTGGCAATATGGTGGGCGGTCATCCTGTGATTACGCAACTCTTTGTAATCCTGATGATTCTCGCCTTGTTCCTTGCCATTATGACGGCGATGGCTGGATCATCACGGACCCTTTATCAAGGTTCGAAAGATGGCTGGTTGCCAAAATATCTCAGTGGTGTGAATGCCAATGGGGCACCCAGCAAAGCCATGTGGACAGACTTTGCGTTTAATTTGTTCTTGCTGGCACTTGCATCTGACGTGGCTGGTTATTTCTATGTGCTTGCCATTTCAAATGTGGGTTACATCATTTTCAATTTCTTGAATTTGAACGCAGGCTGGATTCACCGCATGGATTCAGGCCACATAGCACGGCCTTGGAAAGCGCCAGCAGCTTTGATTGGCCTGAACACTGTTCTGGCTTTTGTGAATGCGCTGTTCTTAGGTGCTGGTGCAAAAGTGTGGGGCTATTCCAACGCGTTGTGGGCTGGTTTAATTTTCGCAGCACTCATCATTCCCGTGTTCTACTTCCGCCATTATATTCAAGATGGCGGCAAGTTCCCGAAGGGTGCACTTGAAGCGCTGGGATTGAAAGATGGTGACATGGGCGAGAAAAAGGCCGGAATGTTGCCTTACCTTGCACTGGCAGCTGGTGCTGCGGTTGTTTTGTGGGCCAATTGGTATTTTCAATTGCCTGCATAAACAAACTAGAAATCTTGTGCCGCCATTGCTATGTGATGGCGGCATTTTTATTTTTAGGACTCACATGAACAAACCTGTTGCAAATAACGCTCTGCTCGGAAGGCCGGTGGCTGATGAAATTTTGGCTGCAACGCGTGCAAAGGTTGAAAGTTTTGCAGCTAAGGGCTGGCCTGCGAAATTGATTTCAATTTCAATTGGCAATGTTGCGGCGGTTAATCTCTATGTTCGCAACCAAGCCAAGGGTGCAGCGCGCGCTGGCATTCAATTCGAAGAGCGGGTTTTGCCAGACACAATTTCACGCATGGAAATGCTTGGGCTGATTGAAGCTTTGAACACCGATCCGCGTGTCTCGGGTATTATTATCCAACGCCCAATCCCACGCCATTTGAATGTGCGCGAATTGCAAACCGCAATTCACCCCTTGAAAGATGTGGAAGGAATGCATCCCGCTTCCATTGGCAACATTGTCTATAAAGATGTGGCCTTGGCGCCCTGCACGGCGGCAGCTTCGGTGGAACTTCTCAAACGCACAGGCTTGAAGCTTGAAGGCCTGGAGGTTGTGGTTATCGGGCATTCGGAAATTGTGGGAAAGCCCATTGCATTTTTGCTCATGGCTGAAGGTGCCACTGTGACTGTGTGCCACCACATGACGCGCAATCTTATGGTGCATTCACGCTCGGCTGATGCGGTGTTTGTGGCCGTGGGTAAGCCACGATTCATCACTGCCAATATGATCAAACCTGGTGCAGCGATTATTGATATTGGCATCAATCAAATTGAAGAAAACGGAGTCTTCAAAACTGTCGGCGATGTTGACTTTGAGGCTTGTGCCGAAATTGCTGGATGGATTACGCCGGTGCCAGGCGGTGTGGGGCCCGTCACCGTTTCAATTCTGATGCGAAACACTTTGACTGCGCTTGAGGCCCAACAGAAATTTTACAGCGATGCGTTTGATGCAAAATCAGATCGAATGTTTCATGTTGAACCCGTGAAAGCTTAGTCCACCTGATAACCAAACTCACCAGCTTGGCTGAGGAGCCATTCCCAAAAACTTTCAGAGAAACCCCGAAACACCGAGAGCGTAAATTCATCTTTGCCTGTTCTAGTGAGATGGACGGACACATGCGCCATTTGGGTGAGGGCAGATTTTCCGATGGGGAATTCACTCTCGTGTAAATCCACTGGTGTGCCTTTGGCTAAAAGGGCGCGGGCTTTTGGTCCCTCAATGCGGATCATCACACGGCCATGGCTTTGATCGGACACTGAGGCTATGTCTTCAAGTTTCTTTTTTAACTCCGTGTACGGAGCATTATAGACATAGTATTGATCTG
>JAYUPT010000127.1:0-10037 GCA_043759965.1 Aestuariivirga sp.
CAACCCTGCCGAGCTTTGGAAAACCTGCCATGGGGTTTGCATTTTAACTATTTCACCCCTATATCGGATTGGAATAGGGGTGCGTGCGGAATTGTCGATTCCTTTTGCTGGCTAACCAGTTGGAAGGATTATTGTTCTCGCAAAAAGATACCCATATGGTTTGAACAGGTCGGCAGAGGTGGGTGTGGTTTTGGGTCGTTTTGCGAAGAATTATTTTCAGGTTGGCCTGTTGGTGGGTGTTGCTTTTGGTGGGCTGTTTGCCAGCTCTGCGGCTCAGGCCGACACTTTAACGCAGGCTTTGGTTGCAGCATATCGCAGCAATTCCACACTGAATGCCGAACGTGCGCGCCAACGCGGAACGGATGAGCAAGTTCCTCAAGCCCTTTCTGGCTGGCGCCCAACGATTACAGCGCAAGCCACGGCTGCTCATCAATGGTCGGACACTAATGTTTCTGATCTCACTGAAACTGATCCAGCAAATTTGAGCATTTCTCTCAGCCAGCCTCTGTTTCGTGGCTTTAAGACGATTGAAGCCACCAAGGTTGCTGAAGCCAATGTGCAAGCTGGCCGCCAGCAACTTTTGAGTGTTGAGCAAACAACGCTGTTTAACGCCGTTCAAGCCTATATGAATGTGGTGCAGAACCGCCAAGTTTTATCTTTGCGCAAAAAGTTTGTGGGCGTTTTGCAAAAGCAACTTTACGCTTCTGATGCGCGCTTTAAGGCAGGCGAACTCACGCGCACTGATGTAGCACAATCGCGCGCCAGCCTTAAAGGTGCAGAAGCGACCATGGCTGTTGCAGTTGCCAATGTGAAGGCAGCTGAAGCAAATTATCAAACTGTTATTGGCAAGCACCCAGGCAAATTGGCATCGCCAAGCCTGGCTAAGCGCCCCAATAGTTTAGATGCGGCCCTAAGTATCGCGCAAGAAACCAACCCCAGCATTTTGCTTTCAGCTTATGTTGAACAGGCTGCCGAACACCAAATTGAAGTTATTAAAGGCGATCTATTGCCCACACTCAGTTTGAATGGCTCATACACTTATAGCCATGAGCCATCTTCTGGCGTTGAGACTGCACAAAACGCTGTGATCCAAGGTGTTTTGACGGTTCCACTTTATGAAGGTGGCCGCACTTATTCTGCGGTGCGGCAAGCCCAACAAACCGCCAGCCAAAACCGCATTCAAGTGATCAGTGCCACGCGCAGTGTGCGCGAGAATGTGACCAATGCGTGGAATAATTTGCAAGCCACAGGCCAAAGCCTTTCCGGCGTAGGAGCACAAGTTTCAGCTTCGCGACTTGCGCTTGATGGCGTGCGCCAAGAATATGCTGTAGGTTCTCGTACCACCATTGATGTGTTGAATGCCGAGCAAGCATTGCTCAACGCGCAAATTTCAAATGTGGTGGCGCAGCATGATCAAGTGGTTGCGTCTTACCAATTGCTCACCGCCATGGGCCGCATGACGGCGCAACGTTTGCAACTTGGCGAACTCTACGACCCATCGGTGCATTATGATGAAGTGCGCGGCAAATGGATTGGCCTTCGCGCGGAAACACTTGAATAGGTTTTTGCAGCATCGACTTTTTTGATTCGGTAGAGTATGAACGAAGTGGAATTTAGTTTTAGTTCCTAAACGTGATCAAAAAGGCCTGTTGCCCCGTGACTGTTGAACCCCGCGTTGAAGATTTGTTGGCGTCCATCCGAAAAGCCATTGATGATGATTTGGATGGTGACTCTAGCACTTCGGGAAATTCACAAGGCACTTTAATGCGCGGCGCTTTGCGCGAAATGCGGGTGAGTTATGATGGCGATGTTAAGCAACGCGAATCTGAGTCAGAAATTTCCAAATTGCGCGATCGCATTGGCCGCAGCCGCATTCAATCAGCTATTGCAGACCCCCACCCCTTGCCGCCGCGATTTGCACATGCTTCACCATCGCTGAAACCTGCGCGCAATGGCTTTAGTTCCATTTTGGCAGGTGAAGGCCGCAGCTCCCCACCGGCATTGCGCCAGACACTTGCTGATGATGAGCTTTATGAATCTTTAGAGGCGGAACAAGATCAAGCTTTTGTTGAGCCTTATGTGGAAGAAATTTGGGCGGAACCTCCACCCACCTATGTGCCGCCGCCGCCATCGCCTTATTATCCGCCGGAAGCTTATGTGCCAGAACCACAAGCCGCATTGGTTTCTCCGCAAACTGCTTATCAGGCACAAAATTCGTTCCAAGAGTTAGCCGATTCAATTTTGGCGCGCGCCACGGGTGACCGGGGCTTGGAAAGCATGACGCAAGATTTGCTGCGCGGCATGTTAAAAAATTGGCTGGATGATAATCTGCCAGAGATGGTGGAACGCTTGGTGCGCGAAGAGATTGAACGCGTGGCAAGACGGGGACGGTAATCCTGGCGGTTGCGATTGTGGCGAAGGTGGTGTTTAAGCCACTCAAATCAACTCCATAAAGAATCTATCATGGCCCTCGATACAAAATTCAATCCTGCTGAAATGGAAACCCGCCTTTACGATGCTTGGGAAAAGGGCGGTTATTTCAAGCCGGGGCGCAAACCCAAAGCCAAGCCTTTCACCATTGTGATTCCGCCGCCGAATGTGACGGGTTCGCTGCATATGGGCCACGCTTTAAATAACACTATTCAAGATATTCTATGCCGCTTTGAACGGATGCGCGGGCGCGATGTGTTGTGGCAACCGGGCACTGACCATGCAGGCATTGCCACGCAAATGGTGGTGGAACGGTTGCTGGCGAAAGAAGGCAACATTGATCGGCGCACGATGGGGCGAGAGGCGTTTTTGAAACGCGTGTGGGAATGGAAGGAAGAATCTGGCGGCATCATCACGCAGCAGTTGCGTAGGCTTGGAGCGTCCTGTGATTGGAGTCGTGAGCGCTTCACCATGGATGAAGGCTTGTCGAAAGCCGTGCGCAAAGTTTTCGTGCAGCTTTATAAAGAAAAGTTGATTTATAAAGACACGAGGTTGGTGAATTGGGATCCGGTTTTTGAGACTGCCATTTCTGATCTTGAAGTTGAGAGCCGCGAGACCAAAGGGGCCATGTGGAGCTTTGCTTATCCGCTGGTGGATGGTGAAGTTGACGGAATTTCTGAAATTGTAATTTCCACCACGCGGCCTGAAACCATGTTGGGCGATGGTGCGGTGGCGGTTCACCCTTCTGATGAGCGCTATAAAAACCTCATCGGCAAATTGGTGCGGCTGCCGATTGCTGAGCGATTGATTCCAATTATTGCTGATGAATATCCTGATCCGGAGTTTGGCACCGGTGCCGTGAAGATTACGGGCGCACATGATGTGAACGATTTTGAAGTGGCCAAGCGCCATAACATTCCGTTGATCATGCTGATGGATAAAAAGGCACGGATGATTTCTACGCCAGAAAATAATGTGCCAGAACGTTATGCAGGAGTTGATCGTTACAAAGCCCGCGAGATGGTGCTGGAGGAAATTGAGGCGCTTGGTTTTTATCGTGGCAAAGAAGAGAAAATTATCGCGCAACCATTTGGCGATCGTTCCAATGTGGTGATCGAACCAATGCTGACCGAGCAATGGTATGTCGATGCAGCAACTTTGGCTAAACCCGCTATTGCCGCCGTGGACAAAGGTGACACGGTTTTCATTCCGAAGAATTGGGATAAAACATATTACGAGTGGATGAACAACATTCAGCCATGGTGCATCTCGCGGCAATTGTGGTGGGGGCACCAAATTCCGGCTTGGTATGGATCAGACGATAAAATCTACGTTGAAGAAACAGTTGAAGAAGCACAGGCAGCAGCTGGTGCGAACGTTACGCTCACACGCGACGAAGATGTTCTCGACACATGGTTCTCATCCGCCCTCTGGCCATTTTCCACATTAGGCTGGCCCGATGAAACGCCGGAGTTGAAACGCCATTACAAAACCGACGTGCTGGTCACAGGTTTTGACATCATCTTCTTCTGGGTGGCGCGCATGATGATGATGGGTTTGCACTTTATGAAGGAAGTGCCTTTCCACACGGTTTATATTCACGCATTGGTCCGTGATGAGAAGGGCCAGAAAATGAGCAAATCTAAGGGCAATGTGATTGACCCTTTGGAACTCATCGATGAATATGGCGCTGATGCTTTGCGCTTCACCATGGCTGCGATGGCAGCGCAGGGGCGTGACTTGAAGCTGGCCAAGAATCGCGTGGAAGGTTATCGCAATTTTGCAACCAAACTTTGGAACGCTGCGCGCTTTGCCGAGATGAATGGTGTGGTGCGTGACGAGAATTATGATCCCGTGGCCGCGCGTGTCACCGTTAATCGCTGGATTGCAGGCGAAGCGATGCGCACCCGCGATGCGGTGACCAAGGCCATTGAAGAACATAAATATAATGAGGCTGCGGCTTCGCTTTATCACTTTGCATGGAATGTGTTCTGCGATTGGTATGTGGAATTGATCAAGCCGATTTTAACCGGCAGTGATGAAACCGCGAAGGCTGAAACACGGGCGAGCACGGCTTGGGCCTTCGACCAAATTCTGCTGCTGCTGCACCCGTTCATGCCCTTCATCACAGAGGAATTATGGAGCAAAACGGCCACGCGTTCGCAGATGTTGATCGATGCGGAATGGCCAACATATGCTGGTCTTGGCGATGCCAAAGCGGATGTTGAAATGGATTGGGTGATCCGCTTGATTTCCGAAATCCGCTCGGTGCGGTCCGAAATGAACGTGAATGCCGGAGCCAAAATCCCATGCGTGATTGTGGGTGCTGGCCAAGAAGCGCGCAGACGGGCAGGGGCGTGGGAAGCCGAAATCATGCGGCTGGCCAGATTGTCGTCCATGGTGTTCGAAGATGTGGTGCCCGCTTCATCGGCTCAAATTGCGCTGGATGAAGCAACTGTAGCTTTGCCGCTGGAAGGCATGATCGACTTTGCTGCGGAGCGTGCACGGCTCAACAAAGAGTTAGAAAAAATCGCCAAAGATATGGCCGGCATTGACGGCAGATTGAACAACCCGGGCTTCGTGGCCAAGGCACCAGAGGAAGTGCTGGTGGAGTCACGCGAGCGCAAGGCTGAGTTGGAAGTGATGAAGGCGAAGATTGGTGAGGCGTTGAAGAGGTTGGGGTGATGAAAGTTCAATGCTGAACAAGGAAGCGTTTGATCGATTTTTTAGCCACGTATTATTTTGGTTTATGATCAACCTGGTTTTGTTGTGCGCGCTTGTCGTCGTTGAATTTGTCACATTAGAACAACGGACCGTACTTCAGGGGGAGGTGATCGGGCTGATAAGCAATATACTTGTTGGAACACTTGTGTCATTCGCCTTCTATTTTCTTGTCGTACATTTACCAGAAAAGCAAAGACGCAATCGGTTGCGTCGCAATTTTTTGAATACCTATCTTTCTATAAAGGAAGGACTTATTTGGCAGATAGTGTTCGCAAGTAAATTGGCAGGCCGACATGACTTGGATACCAGCTCCAGCCAAATTGAAAAGCTGATGAATGTCACAGAGTTCAGAACGTGTTTTTCAGGTGGACGAGAAGCAGATGAGGGGTGGTATGCATTCGCGAATCACATGAGCGATGATTCCGTACAGTTCAGAGAAATTGTTCTTTTACTGAGCCAGCTTAAATTACAAACCGAATACGTGCTCCTACAGGACGTGTTTGATCAGCAAAAACTTCTCGATTTTTTTAGCTGGCTTAGGATTCATTTGTTGAGGTTAGAAAAAACTGAAGCGAATGACTACGAGAAAGGTCCACTGTTGGGTTTCTTATATCAGCTGCTTTCTGGTTGGGACCCAATCACTGGGTATAGGGATTTTGACTATATTGAACGAGAAGCAAACAAAATTCTTTAATAAAGAGCATTCTATTCGGTAGACGTCCTGCTCAGTATTAAAACCTTGCTCCTTCACAGGTGGTCACAAAGGGACCCCCTCAGCCCTTTGGGCAGCTCCCCCAGCAAGCTTGGGGAGCGCACAAATTTTTGAGGCTGTGTTTATCTTCACGCTCCTCCAACTTGTTGGGGGAGCTGCCCGAAGGGCTGAGGGGGAGCTTTCAACGGGTGAAATTTCCGCTTATGATCTCCTCATGCCCATCCTCTCCGACCGCATTCAAACTCCAATCGGCGATATGATGCTGCTTGCGTCAGCTGGCGTAATGTTGGTGCTTGAATTTGTTGATGCTGAGGGGCGGGTCGAGCGGGAGATTTCTGCTCGGTTTTCGAAGGTCGAAGTCACACCCACCAAAAATCCGTTTGGATTTTCGAAGCGCATTGCTGATTATTTTGCAGGCGATCTGCGTACCATCGAATCTATCCCAACGGACGGCGGCGGAACAGAGTTTCAAAAGCGGGTGTGGGCCGGGCTTCGGCTTATTCCTTGTGGCGTTACGATTTCATATGGTGAACTTGCCACGCGCCTCGGCGATAAAAACGCCATGCGCGCGGTGGGGTTGGCCAATGGGCGGAACCCGATTTCTATTGTGGTGCCGTGCCACCGCGTGATTGGGGCCAATGGTTCGATGACCGGATATGGCGGCGGCATGGCGCGTAAAGAATGGCTGCTGCGCCATGAAGGGGCACTGTTGATTTAGCCTTTTCGCAGAATGAGAAAATGTGCTGCTAATTTACGGGTGCATTTGCGAAGATTATCGCTGGGCTTTTCAGCTTGGTAGCGCTTCAAAACTCGCTCATAGAGATCGCCTAATAGAATGCCTGACACTTCGTTTGAAAGCACAGATAGTGTGGCAAGCGGCAGAAAGTAAGATTTTTGGCCTTCAGTTTGCGTGAGGATGCCTTCAATTCTAATCCAATCATCAGCGCGCCTTGTTAGGTTCGCCGCGTCGGTATCATCCATGCCCGCGGTTAAACGGTTGAGCGTGGTGCGATCATACATTTGGCCAGCGGTTGGTGATTTTGCAAACAGGCTGCCAAGCGCCAGCACAATCATTTCATAAAAGCGTTCGCGGAAGGTTGTCTCTGGGCCTGGGGGTGTTTCGCTGGCTGGCTCACTCAAAGCGGTCAGAGTTTCGCTCACTAATTTTTCGAGTGGGGATAGATGGGACGACATGTGATAACTCCGCTTTCAGAGCGAAGCTTCTAACGCCAGTAATCTTAGCGGAGCGTTAAGCAGATTTTTTTACCTTCTTCTTCACGCGCAAAACATGCTCATGGTCTTTGTCGTATAGCGCTGAATTTTTGAAGTTGTGGTTGCCGAAAACTTCGCCCACCATGATGAGTGCTGTGCGCGTGATCTTTGCGGCCTTCACTTTTTTTGCGATGGTTGAGAGTGTGCCATGGATGAATTGTTCATCAGGCCAGGTTACGCGATATGCCACCACCACGGGGCAATCAGCGCCGTAATGCGGGGTGAGGGCGCGCTCCACATGGGCGAGATTGCGGATGGAGAGGTGAATAGCAAGCGTAGCTTTGGATGCGCCCAGCAATTCCAGCTCCTCGCCTGCGGGCATGGCCGAGGCTTTCATGGTGGTGCGGGTGAGGATTACGGTTTGGGCAATTTCTGGCAGGGTGAATTCAGTTTTGAGTGCTGCGGCTGCGGCTGCAAAGGCGGGCACGCCGGGGCACACATCATAGTCAATTCCCAGCGCATCAAGCTTTCGCATTTGTTCAGCAATTGCTCCGTACAAGGATGGATCACCTGAGTGAACTCGCGCCACGTTTTGGCCTTTGGCGTGGGCAGCTTTAATTTCATCGATAATTTGATCAAGATGCAGCGGAGCAGTGTCCACCACGCGGGCACCTTCGGGTGCGGCCTTCACAATTTCTTCAGGCACCAGTGAACCTGCATAAAGGCACACGGGGCAGGATTGAATCTGTTTTAATCCGCGAACGGTGATGAGGTCTGCTGCACCTGGGCCAGCGCCGATGAAATGAACGGTCATTGCAAGTCTCTCTTTTTGGCGTAACCGCGCGGTGTGTAAGCATAAGTTTTGCCATCGCCGCGCATGAAGGATTTGGATTGTGAAGAGCCCACCATCACCAGTGTGAGCATGTCCACTTCTTCGGGATTAAAGTCGGCGAATTTCACGATTTTGGTTTTCTCGGTGGGGCGGCCCAAGTTGCTGGCGATCACTACTGGCGTATCTGGTGGACGATGATTTTTCAAAATGGCAAAGGCGCGTTCCAATTGGTCGCGGCGTTTGAGCGAGCGCGGATTATAAAATGAAATCACAAAATCGCCTTCGGCGGCGGCGTGCAAGCGCTTTTCAATCACCGCCCACGGGGTGAGCAAATCAGACAGCGAGATGCAGCAGAAATCATGGCCGATCATGGCACCCGCTTTGGCTGATGCGGCTTGAAAGGCGGAAATGCCGGGGTGAACTTCAACAGCGATGCGGCAAGGTTCAAGATCAATGATTTCATAAACGAGGGCAGCCATCGCATAAATGCCAGCATCACCAGAACAGACGAGGGCGACTTGCTCTCCCTGTTTTGCCAATTCGATGGCCTTGCGGCAACGCGCTTCCTCATCACCCAGCGGGAAGTCATGGCGGGTTTGGCCGCGTCGTGATTCTTCGATGAGATCGAGATAGAGTGAATAACCCACCCATTCTGATGTGTAGTAGAGTTCCAATTCGACTTCATGCGTCATCATTGTGCTTCGCCCTGGTCCGATGCCAACAACGGAAACCTTGCCGCGCATGCGGCCAAAATTATTTTCAATTTCAGTCATGGAGATTGCTTGAGCAATGGCAATGGTTGCTCGTTTACTCTTGGTTTTTCCGACGAGCAATTTTCCGCTTGGACCGACAAGGGCAAGTGCTGCTGCTTCCGCTACACTTGGAGTGCCTACTTCACTTTCAACAATGCTGGATGGATTTAGCAGACGTGGCGTTTGAGCTTTTAGTTGTTCAACTGTGAAATAGCTCATCGGAAATTGATCGAGTGCCGCTTCATCTTCTTTTAAATCAATCGAGGCATATTGTCGTACCGACCATCGCGATAAATTATGCTTGGCAAAAGTCTCATCAACCAATTGTTTGACTTCTTCTGGATCAGTGCCGCGTTCACAACCGATTCCAACAGCAAGTGTAAGAGGATGATAAACGAGATGGCGAGGTCCGCCTTGTTTGTTATGAATTGTGATTTCTTGAATAACTTCTTCTCCGCGCAATTTTGCAGCAACCGTAGCTTTATAGTCATCTCTGTTGGACAACATGGCCTCAGCAGGGTTGTCTAATAAATCACCGAACATAGTATCGCTGGCAGTGGTGATGGCGGAGTGGCCATTTGTCAGCGTGGCAATTTTGTTGGCTAAATCATTGGCCCCATGATGGCCGCCGAGCAAGGGTACAACGGAAGAACCATCCTCTGCCACGGCGACTACCGCAGGTTCATCGCGTTTGTTTTTGAGGCGCTCTGCCACGGCGCGAATGAGAATGCCCGAAGCGCAAATTCCAACAATTGCGTGGCCTAACATGAAGGCACGCGAAATGGCATGCGTCGCTTTTTCATAATTTACATCGCAACCGTCTAACCCTTCCGGCCCATGGATAAGGCCGCCGAGTTCGGCTTTGATTTTTTGTGCCAGTGGCAATGCTGATGGCCCAAGAATGAAAATTGCTGTTTGCTTTAGCGCCATGTTAGTTCCGCACGATGATGGTGGTGAAATAGGGGAGGGTTTCGGTTTCAATGTCTGCCACGGGGGTAATTTTTTGATTTTCGTGGGTGGCGTTTTCGATGGCGGTAGCCTTTGAAAGGAGGCCCAATTCAGACAAAATCAATTTTAGTTTTCCAAAATGTCTGCCCACTTTGATAATCGCTACGGATTGGCTGGTGGCCAATTCAAAGTGTAGTCGGTCTTCGGGCAATGTTGCAGGTATAACCTTAAGCATCTCATCACGCGATACAAGTGGCTGGCCAATGGCTGCTGCGGATGCCGTGATGGAGGTTACTCCGGGTACAACAATGGTTTGATATTTGTTGGCCAAGCGCTCAAAAATATACATGAAGCTACCATAGAAAAACGGGTCGCCTTCGCAGAGCATGATTACGTCTTGGCCTTGGCCCAAGTGTGCTGCGATTTC
>JAYUPT010000128.1:0-33535 GCA_043759965.1 Aestuariivirga sp.
GACCCTGACAGGCCACGCCTCCTCAAAAAAGTGACGGAGACTGTCTGATGGCTTTTGCGCTCACGGGTGCCCGCGTTTTTGATGGCGAAGCAATGCGAGGTGGCTTTGCTGTTGTTATCGATGGTGAACGCATTCGAGAAGTAGTTCCTGTTGATAAAATTGATCGTGAAATTGAACGAGTGGCGTTGCGCGGCGGAATTCTAGCGCCCGGTTTTGTTGATGTGCAGGTGAACGGCGGCGGCGGGGCGCTACTCAATGATAACCCAACAAGCGAAATCGTAAAACGCATTGCCGAATCCCATCGCAAATTTGGCACCACGGGCCTGTTGCCGACGGTCATTACTGATACGCCAGAAATTCTCGCCCAAGCCATTGCGTCAGTGAAAGCTGCCCGCGCTGCCGAAGTTCCCGGTGTTCTCGGCATCCATATTGAAGGCCCGTTTCTGGATGTGGAACGTAAGGGCGCACATGAGGCGCGTTATATTCGTGAAATGGCGGTGCAAGATGTCGTGCAGATTACCAATGCTGGTTGTGGCGTGGTGATGCTCACGTTAGCTCCTAATCGTGTTGGCCCAATCCTGATAAAATCATTGGTTGATAAGGGCGTGTTGGTGAGCCTTGGCCATTCCAACGCAACACTCGCTGAAGTTCAAGTGGCGCTAAACTCTGGTGCGCGCGCTTTTACGCATATCTTCAATGCCATGAGCCAAATGAATGGCCGTGAACCTGGCATGGTGGGTGCTGCACTTTCTGATCGGGAAAGCTTTTGCGGCATTATTGCCGATGGTTTTCATGTGCATGATGCAACCATGAAAGTCGCACTCGCGGCAAAGCCCAAGAACCGCATGATGCTGATATCAGATGCCATGCCCACAGCAGCGGGTGGACCAGACGTTTTTGAATTACAGGGCCGCACTGTCCGGCGCAAAAATGGTCGCTTGCAGCTTGAGGACGGAACACTGGCGGGCTGCAATCTCACTATGGATGAAGCGGTGCGTTACTGTGTTGCGAAACTGGATGTTGATCTTGAAGATGCGTTGCGGATGGCCTCGCTCACTCCGGCCACCTTCTTGCGTAAAGATCACGAACTTGGATTTATCAAGCCTGGGTATCTTGCCAACCTTGTGCATTTGAACGACGAGTTGGAAGTTTTGCAAACATGGATCAATGGCAGGTGATCAAATGAAACTGATTGGTGCAATCACTGAAGGAAGTGGCCCGATTAACGAGGATGCCTTTGGCTATCTCGGATGCAATGATAATGTTTTGGCAGCTTGGGTGTTTGATGGCGTAACGGGCATCAACGACAGAAACTATTTACACGGCGGAACCGATGCGGCTTGGCTAGTTGGCGCAGCGCACAACCATCTCTTGCGTTTAGCCGAACGAGATTTGCCATTAAGCGAGATCATTTTACAGCTTGTTTCGGCTTTGATTGAAGATTGGAAAACGGTTTCTGAAAATTTGAACTTGCCTGAAGATTATGATCCACCAGCAGCCTGCCTCATCTTAGCCAAGTGTTATGAGGGTGAGTGGCAGGCCTTGCGGTTGGGCGATTCCTGTATTCTGACAAAATCTAGAGATGGCACAGCGCGAAACCATATCGCCTCCCCTAATAAAGATTTTGACACTTGGCTCACTAGCGAAGTTACTAAGCGCCGCAATTCGGGAGCTCAAAACATCGCTGAATTGCTTGCGGAGTTTCGACCGCAATTGTTAGCGCGTCGAAAGCTACGGAATACTTCTGTTGGATGCGGCATTCTCGAACCCAATCTTGCAGCGCTGAAATTCGCAGAATACATTGAGCTTGGCCAATTGACTGAACTGCTAATCTGCACCGACGGATACTTCCGCGCCGTTGACTATTACGAATTGCATGATGAAGGTGGTTTGCTTGCGGCATCACAAATGAAAGGTGGCGTAGAAAAAGTGTTGATAAATATTCGTGCCACTGAGGCTGTGGATCAATCTTGTGAAAGGTATCCACGGTTCAAGCCATCCGATGATGCAACTGCTGTTATGTTGAGCTTTTAGAAATAGATTTTTGAATTTGCGGCAACGGACTTTCAATTGAGCACCCCGATCTCTCCTCATGAATTCTGCTGGGCAAATGCAAGTGGCGAACGGAAACCTCTTCGCGGTGGCCCCATGATGGATAGGGACGGCAATCCGGCGCTCGGCCATGCGGCAGAGCTCTTTACCGTATTGCAAAGCATAAAGTGCGTTTCACCAAAGATCCTCTGGCATTCCTACCCGAATAAAATCTGTTGACTTAAAATTTAGTAGCGGAACTTTGCGGCGATCACGACGTTACACGAACCAAGCGCAAGTCGATCGCGCGCAACACACTTGAAAGAGAAAGCATCCCATGAAACCGATTTTTCTAGCAGCAACTGCTTGGCTTATTCTCAGTGGGCCAGCACTTGCCATGACCGATGTTGAATGCACCTCACTTTGGAAGATCGCCGACGCCAACAGCGACGGCACGCTGACCGGAACCGAGGGTGATCGCTATCTTGCGATGATGCGCATTGCGAACCAAACTGTGGGTGCTGATGGCACTCTAACTGAGACAGTATTTCAGGAAAGTTGCAAAACTGATTTTTTCAAAATCGCCGATGCTGATATCGGTGCACCCTTATCAGGGGCCAACAGCTTCACTGAAGCTCAAGCGAAAGATCGCGTCGTTGCCCGTGGCATTTCAATGCCGGCTTCACTGGTTATGGACGACAAGGGAATTTGGCGCGGATCCGCCATGCAAGACGGCAAAAGCGTCAATGTCGCAGTTGATTACAAAGGCAATGTTGTCGCGCAGTAACTAATTTCTTCACCACTTAAAGGAAAGGCATTCACATGCAAACGATTACAAAAGCTTATGATACTTATAAGAAAGCCCATAGCGCAGTTGATGAATTGGTAACAGCTGGGATTCCGATGTCGGAAATCAGCATACTGGCTAACCGCGTATCAGGTGAACAAGAATATACCGATGAAGAAACCACCGAAGCTGGCGCTGGTGCCGGTGTTGGTGCTGCCGTTGGTGGTGCTGCGGGGTTGTTAGCGGGGCTTGGTCTAATGGCCATTCCCGGCTTGGGACCAGTGGTTGCCGCAGGTTGGCTTACATCCACAGCACTTGGTGCAATTGCTGGCGGCGCAACTGGCGGCATTGTGGGATCATTGATCAACGCGGGTGTTTCTGAAGACGATGCTCACGTTTATTCCGAAGCGGTGCGCCGTGGTGGAACATTAGTATCGGTTCAAACCCAAGACCATGACATTGCCAAAGTGCAAGCGATTCTTGACAATTACATTCCGCTTGATCCCGTGGAGCAAGCCGCAGCTTATCGTCTGAACGGCTGGGACAAATTTGACCCAGGTGCGGCTCCGTATGAAACCACCCGTGCGGCCGCAGAACGCGAACAGCGATTGATGTAACCCATCAACAAGCAATAGAAAATTAAACAGGAGAAAAATTATGGCTACAGCCCCAAAGAAACTTGATGACTTGTTTCACGACACTTTGAAAGACATTTATTTTGCTGAAAAGAAAATTGTCGAAACTTTGCCAAAAATGGCCAAGGCTGCAACTTCGCCCAAACTTAAACAAGCTTTTGAAAAGCATAAGCTGGAAACGGAAGAACACATTAAGCGCCTGGAAGAGGTTTTCGCAGTGATTGATGCAAAACCCCAAGCAAAGACATGTGACGCAATCTTGGGAATAATGAAAGAAGGCGAGAGCCTCATCGAAGAATACAAAGGCACTTCGGCTCTTGATCCCGCACTCATTGCCGTGGCGCAAACTGTTGAGCATTACGAGATTGCGCGTTATGGCACTTTGAAATGTTGGGCCGGTGAGCTGGGGCTTGATGAGGCGATGATGCTTCTTGATGCAACTTTGCATGAAGAAAAAAAGACTGATGCAGCACTGACCGAATTGGCAGAGTCTGCGATAAATTTGCACGCTGAAGCGGCATAAATTTTGAATCAAAAAATTACACCACGAGAAATGTTTTCTCGTGGTGTTCCTTTGAAATAATTGAACTGAATATGTGGAACTGTTTTGCGTGAGCTGCGTTGATGGAGCAGGGCAGTGCCCAACATTATTCAGGAGAATTGCAATGAACTCGATTATTTATCTTGTTGGTCTGGTTGTGGTTGTAATAGCTGTGCTTGGGCTCTTCGGCATCCGTTAGTGTAGCAAAGCTATTGCTATGACAATTTCTCATTTTCGCGCGATTGAACATGCTGCGACTTTTTAAGAAAAATTCTCAACAGTGGGATGATTTGCAGCCAATCAGCGCTGAAATTTTTGGTCTTGAGCGACTTCGCCAACATGCCCGCAGTTTGGCTGAAACTCAAGCGGTGACAACCTTACCGCCTGCGGTTTATTCAATCATTGACCGATTACACAATAATGCGGCAGCGCTCAGCATTGCAGATAGTGAGATTTGCGATGCCGTTGCTTTGGGCAAATCTATAACACCTGCGGCTGAATGGTTGATCGATAATTATCACCTTGTTGAAGAACAAATTCGCCAAACGCGCGCGGATTTACCTGAAGGGTTTTACCGCCAATTGCCAAAAATGGCCGCTGGCCCTTTGGCAGGCCACCCGCGTATTTTTGGATTGGTTTGGGCACATGTGGCCCACACCGACAGCAGGTTTGATACTGCTTCATTGACAGATTTTGTGAACGAATATCAGCAAGTTCAAGTGCTAACCATTGGCGAGCTGTGGGCCGTCGCAATCAGTTTGAGGCTGATCTTAGTCGAAAATCTCAGGCGGATTTCACACCGCATTGTAGAGTCGCGCAAGGCCCGCGAGGCGGCTGATACGATTGCAGACGAAGTTTTGGGCGGCGATCAAAACCAATCCAGTATCGAGAATATATTCAAGCGGATTAAAGAACCAAAAATCACTCAATCCTTTGTCGTTCAACTGATTCAGCGCTTGCGTGATCATGATGGCTCTGCAGCCCTGATGCTTGATTGGTTGAAACTGCAAACTGATAGTTTAGGCTATACGCTCGATGCCGCCGTCAACGAAGAGCACCACCGGCAGGGCACTGCGAACGTGACGGTGCGGAATATCATCACCAGCCTTCGTCTCATTTCCGATGTCAATTGGGAACTGTGGTTTGACGGCGTGAGCCATGTTGATGCACTTTTGCGCACCACGGCGACCTATGCAGACATGGATTTTGTCAGCCGCACAATTTATCGTACAGCGGTAGAGCAATTGGCCAGAGGCTCTGAACATAGTGAGATTGAAGTTGCACAACGGGCGATAGAGGGAACCGAAGACGCCGGTTACAGGCTCATTGGGTTTGGCCGCAGAGATTTTGAAGCGGCGCTGAATTTTAACGCGCCCATGCTGCGGCGGATACGCATGGGTCTGCGCTCAGCAGGATTGATAGGCTATCTCGGCGGATTTACTGTCGTAACATTCGCCATTCTCATGCTGGGGCTCATTCCATTTTTTAATGCTAACCATTCAATGGTGCTTATCGTTGCATGTCTTGCCATAATCCCAGTGTCTGATGCAGCACTCGCATCGATCAATTTTATCATCACACGGCTGATGGATGCAGCAACTCTACCGGGCCTCGCCTTGCGTGATGGGGTGCCTGCTCATCTGCGCACGCTGGTGGTTATTCCTACACTCCTTACCTCGCATGAAGATATAGAAGAGTTGGTTGATCGTTTGGAGATTCACTTTCTCTCAAACGGCGATGGCGAGCTTTATTTTGCTCTACTAACAGATTGGACGGACGCTAACACTGAGCACGCCGCACCAGATGAGCAACTGCTGCGCACGGCAATTGACGGAATTGCACGGCTGAATTTGCGCCATGGTACAAACCGATTTGTAATGCTCCATCGATCGAGATTGTGGAACCAGAAACAAGGAAAATGGATGGGCTGGGAGCGCAAGCGCGGAAAACTGCATGAGCTAAACCGGCTCTTGCGTGGCGCTGTTGATACCAGCTTCATGGTGATAGGTGGGCGCTTGCCTGATGCGATTAAATATGTGCTGACGTTGGATGCTGACACACGGCTGCCGCGTGATGCGGCGCGTCGGTTAGTTGGAAAAATTGCCCACCCGCTCAATCAACCGCACTATGATTCCGTAAGCCAGCGCGTAACCAGCGGCTATGGAGTGATGCAGCCGCGCGTCACGCCATCACTTCCAGTGGGCCATTATGGTTCGTTATTTCAGAAAGTGTTTTCATCGACACGCGGAATTGATCCTTATGTCTTTGCAGTTTCCGATGTTTATCAGGATGTTTTTGCTGAGGGTTCTTTTGCTGGCAAGGGCATTTATGATGTTGATGCTTTTGAGGCGGCATTGTCTGGCAAAATTCCTGAAAACACCATGCTCAGCCACGATTTATTTGAAGGCATATTTGTGCGTTCGGCATTGGTGACTGATGTTGAGGTTGTTGAAGAGTTTCCTGAACGTTACAGCGTTGCAGCTGCGCGCCAGCACCGCTGGGTGCGCGGCGATTGGCAGCTATTGCCTTGGATGCTGGGTTGGTCTTCAGCTAAACTCAAACTTCTACCACTGGGTTTGTGGAAAATGAGCGATAATATTCGTCGCTCGCTTTCGCCACCGGCCACCATGTTGAGCTTGCTTGCAGGTTGGCTATTGCTGCCCACAGTGTCAGCCGCGATTTGGACAACCTTTATTGTTGCTCTCAGCCTGATCCCGTCACTTCTTCCAGCTATTTCTGGCGCTCTGCCAAGGGCCCAAGCTTTAACTTTAGAAAGCCGGATGAAATCAATTGCAGGAGACTTTATGCAAGCCTTGGCACTCACCAGTGCTAATGTGGTGTTCCTCAGTCATCAAGCTTATTTAATGATAGATGCAATTGCGCGCACTATTTATCGGCTCCTCTTCAGCCGAAAAAACCTGCTTGAGTGGACGACCGCTGCACAAAGTCATTCCAATTCAAAATCCAGCATTGTTGCAAGTTATAGAGCGATGTTGCCTAGTGTTACGATTGGGCTATTTGCACTGGTGATTGCAGCGTTTCGTGCAGGCCATATGTGGATTGTGGTTGCACCTTTTGCAGCAGCTTGGATTCTCGCCCCATTTGTTGCCTACAAAATGAGCTTGTCCCCAGAATTGGAAGATGCGCTTGCGGCATCGCCAGAAGATCGAAAAATTTTGCGACTGGTGGCACGGCGCACATGGACATATTTTGAAACTTTCGTAACCGCGTCAGACTCCATGTTGCCCCCTGATAATTTTCAGGAAACGCCCAAAGCGGTTGTGGCCCACCGCACATCGCCCACCAATATCGGGCTTTATCTCTTGTCGATAGCCAGTGCGCGGGAGTTCGGCTGGTTGGGCTTGCGCGATACGCTGAAAAAAATTGAAGCAACGCTGGCAACCATCAAGAGCTTGGAGAAACATCGTGGCCACCTTTATAATTGGTATGACACGGCAAATTTGCAGCCTTTGGAGCCCAAATATGTCTCCACGGTTGATAGTGGTAATTTGGCGGGACACCTCATTGCACTTTCAAATTGCCTCACCCATTGGATGACATCACCGCATGATTTGGCAACGTGCCTAAATGGCGTTGCCGATGCTTTGCATATTATTGAGGAAGAGCTCGCGCACATTCCCAACGATAAAAGTAGTCTAAAACCTATTCGTAAGCAGCTTGAAACTGAACTGACTGCACTTCGCCGCTTGCTGAAAAAAGCCAGTGAAGCGCCAGAATCCATCGCGGTGCGACTGATTGAATTGGCAGTTCAAACTTCCAAGATCAACGCAATCGCTGAGCGGTTGGCACAAGAGCACACCTCCGAAGTAGGCGAGCAACTATTGCAATGGAGCAAATCACTTCAAGACACAGTTGAAAGCCATCTCGCTGACGCTGCCTCAATTGATACAATCCCTCCTGATTTAGTCAAACGCATCACCATCATGAATGCAGATATTCGTGAATTAGCGTTGATGATGGAGTTTGACTTTCTGCTCAATCCGCAGCGATTGCTATTTTCAATCGGCTACCGTGTGGTGGAAGCCATGCGCGACGAAAGCTGCTACGATATGCTGGCTTCCGAAGCGCGGCTTGCCAGTTTCTTTGCTATCGCAAAAGGAGACTTGCGTACCCGGCATTGGTTCAGGCTGGGCCGCACGGTGACGGCAGTGCAAGGGGGTGCCGCACTGGTCTCGTGGTCGGGTTCAATGTTTGAATATCTCATGCCATCATTGGTGATGCGCGCCCCAGGTTCAGGTTTGCTTGATCAGACAATGCATTTGGTGGTTAACCGGCAAATTGAATATGCGAAAAATTTTGGTATTCCGTGGGGCATCTCAGAGTCGGCTTTTAATGCGCGCGATATTGAATTCACTTATCAGTATTCAAATTTTGGTGTTCCAGGCCTCGGCTTAAAACGTGGCCTTGCTGATAACCGTGTGATTGCGCCCTATGCTTCTGGGCTTGCCGCAATGGTGGCCCCACGCATGGCGGCACAGAATTATGAAAGATTAGCCAAATTAGGGGGCAGAGGAAATTACGGTTTCTATGAAGCCCTCGATTTCACGCCATCACGGTTGCGCAGTGGAGAGGGTGTTGCATTGGTGCAAGCTTATTTTGCTCACCATCAAGGGATGACGATTGTTGCAATTTTGAACGCTGTGAAAGATGGCGCAATGCGCAGCAGGTTCCATGAAGAGCCGATGATCAAAGCCTCCGAACTGCTGTTGCAGGAACGCGCACCGCGTGATGTTCCACTGGAGCAAAAACGATTAGAGTCTAGTTCCGTTTCGCAAAACACACCCGTAGCGCTAGTTCCAACATCACGCAGCATGGTAGGTCTGCCAAGCGACTCTCCGGCGACTCATTTACTTTCCAATGGCAACTACACGGTGATGCTCACTGCTGCTGGGTCTGGCTATAGTAACTGGAATGGCCTTGCCCTGACACGTTGGCGCGAAGATGCTGTTTGTGATGACTGGGGTTCCTTCGTCTATTTGCGTGAGCGCCGCACGGGGAAGACTTGGTCGGCTGGCTACATGCCTGTTGCCACAATTCCTGACAATTATAGTGTGAACTTCAGTGAAGACAAAGCCGAGTTCAGCCGCCAAGATGGTTATATCACGACCACTTTGGAATGCGTGGTTTCCCCTGAAGACAATGCCGAGGCACGACGCACAACGCTCACTAATACGGGCCTCATCGCGAGGGAAATTGAGTTCACATCTTATGCCGAGTTGGTTTTAGCACCTGCTGAAGCTGATACAGCACACCCAGCTTTTTCAAAAATGTTTGTGACCACTGAATATGTGGAAGCGTTGGAAACCCTTGTTGCTACGCGGCGCAAAAGATCGCCGGGGGAACCTGATATATGGGTGGCGCAATTCATGCTGGTGAAGGGCAGCGCACTTGGTAATCTTGAATATGAGACCGATAGAACGCGCATTTTGGGTGTTGGGGGCAATACGCGAATGCCTTTAGCTATGACGACAACAGAGCGTCTTTCTGGAACAGTGGGCTCCGTACTCGATCCCGTCTTCGTCATGCGCCGCAAGCTGCGCATTCCGGCCGGCAGGCAAGTGAGTTGCACCATGTGGACTGTTGCAGCCGATTCCCGCCAAGGTGTGTTGAACCTTGTCGATCGCCACCGTCAGGCCGCAGCTTATGATCGCGCTTTAACATTGGCTTGGACACAAGCACAGATTCAATTGCGTCATCTATCCATTGGTGTTGATGACGCTCATCTTTATCAAACACTGGCCAGCCATCTCATTTATGCCAACGCGGCACTGCGGCCCAGTTCCAAATCTTTAAAGCAAGATATGGGTGCGCAGTCAATGTTATGGCAGATGGGTATTTCTGGTGATCGTCCAATCGTTTTGGTGCGGATCGACGATAGTGAAGATATTGAATTGGTCCATCAGCTTTTGAACGCATTTGTCTATTGGAAAACCAAGCGGCTGGTGGTCGATCTGGTTGTTCTGAATGATCGCATGTCGTCTTATGTGCAAGATTTGCAATTGGCCATTGAAGCACTGGTGCGCAAAATAAATCTTATTAAGCCAACAGAAGCATCCGATAGCCTAGGTCGGGTTTATATGTTGCGGGCCGATTTGGTTTCGGCGGAAGCTCTGCGTGTTTTGCCAGCGGTGGCAAGAGTTGTGCTCTATGCCCGTCGCGGCAGCTTGTCACTCCAGTTGGCACGATTAGGAGAAACGCGCGACATAAAGTTATTGCAAAAATCGCTAAAGCCAAAATTTTTTGCATCACCCAGAAGTGCTGTGCTTGATGCCAAATCGCTTGAGTTCTTTAATAGCTTTGGTGGATTTTCGGCTGATGGTACGGAATATGTAACGCATCTTGTAAACGGCCACACACCGCCTGCACCTTGGATCAATGTTATCGCCAATCCAAATTTTGGCTTTCAAAGCGCAGCGGATGGCTGCGGCTATACATGGGTTGGAAATTCTCGCGAGAATAAACTCACCAGTTGGAGCAATGATCCCGTAAGCAATCTACCGAGTGAGGTGATCTACATTCAAGATGAAGCAGGTGGTGATTTGCTTTCGCCAAATTTTGCGCCGCTTAAATCAAATGAGGGCGCGCACCGCACCCGCCACGGGTTTGGCTATACGATCTTTGAGCGTGATGTAAGAAACTTGCGCATGGAATTGCTGCAACTGGTTCCACTTTCGGACGCGATTAAAATTTCACGATTGAAAATCACCAACTCGTCGAATGTGACACGCACCCTTACCATAACGCATTATGTTGAATGGGTGATGGGCTTGACGCGCGCTGCAACAGCACCATTTTTGACCAGTGAGTTGGACCCCATAACAAATGCGATGTTGGTGCGCAATCCGTGGAATCTATCAGATGCAGATCAAGTTGGATTTTCTGACATGGGCGGGTTGCAAAGCAGTTGGACAGGCGATCGCCGTGAGTTTCTGGGATCTTACGGCAACCTCGCCGCGCCTGAAAGCTTGTTGAACACTATGCCTTTGTCAAATCTCACTGGGGCAGGGCTTAGTCCATGCAGCGCACTGCAAACTAAAATCAAGATCAAGCCAGGTGAGACTTCCGAACTCCTAATCCTCTTGGGGACAGGGGCTAATGTTCAAGACGCTCAGTCATTAGTTACACGTTACAGAGACATTGGTGCCGTTGCTGTTCTGGATGATGTGAAAACATTTTGGGCTGAAACCCTTGGACAAGTGCAAGTGAAAACTCCAGATCGTTCCTTTGATATTATGATGAACGGCTGGCTGCTTTACCAAACCATTGCGTGCCGCATGTGGGCACGCACTGGTTTCTATCAGGCCAGTGGCGCATTTGGATTTAGGGATCAATTGCAGGATTCTATGGCGCTGCTTAACGCAAAGCCAGAGCTTGCCCGCGCCCATATTTTAAAAGCAGCAGCGCGGCAATTTGTGCAGGGTGATTTTCAACACTGGTGGTTGCCTGCAACAGGCGCTGGTGTTCGCACCCGCATTTCTGATGATACAATCTGGCTGGCGAATTGTGTTCAGCGCTATATGAAAGTGACTGAGGATTTTAACATTCTTGATGAACAGGTGCACTTCATTGAAGGGCAATCGCTTGTTGCGGGCGAACACGATGCCTTCTTCCTGCCAAGGGTGACGGATGAAACGGCATCGCTTTATGAACACTGTGCCTTAGCTCTTGATCGGAGCTTGACAAGCGGTGTCCACGATCTTCCGCTTATGGGTACGGGCGATTGGAACGATGGCATGAACCGCGTTGGTGGGGCGGGGCTTGGCGAAAGTGTGTGGCTTGGCTGGTTTCTGTTTTCAACCTTGCAATCCTTCATTCCTATTGCTGAAGCGCGTGGTGATTTCGCCCGCGTGACAGCTTGGCGGGAACGCGCGCAATCAGTTCAGCTTGCACTTGAAGAACACGGTTGGGATGGCAAATGGTATCGCCGTGGATTTTACGATGATGGAACCCCGCTGGGTTCGGTATTGAGCGATGAATGCAAAATCGATTCAATCGCCCAATCTTGGTCTGTCATTTCTGGCGGTGCCAGTGCAGAACGCGCAGCTGCGGCTATGGAACAATCTTACAATCAACTTGTGAAGCAAACCGATGGCTTGATGCAACTGTTTGCGCCGCCTTTTGATAAGTCGGAACAACAGCCTGGCTATATCAAAGCCTATCCGCCAGGCATCAGGGAAAATGGCGGGCAATATACCCATGGTGCCATCTGGTCGATTTTTGCCCATGCAGAATTGAAACAGCCAGAACGAGCGCTGGAATTATTCTCCATGCTCAACCCGATCAACCATGCGCGCGACGATGCTTCAGCGCGAAACTACCGTGTTGAACCATATGTGATTGCAGCAGACGTTTATTCAATGCCGCCGCATGTTGGGCGTGGGGGGTGGACATGGTACACAGGGTCCGCCGGATGGATGCACCGAGCTGGATTGGAGGCTATTTTGGGTTTCACTCGTGAAGGCACAAAATTGCGTATCAAGCCTTGCGTGCCAGCAGCGTGGGATGAGTTTGACGTGAGCATCCAGTTTGGCGCAACCCGTTATGAAATTAAACTTTCACGCAACGCCGTGCCTGAGAGCGAAAATGGCAATGACATAGAAATTATAGCGCCACAGGAGTTCTTGATTTCATTAAATGACTCTGGTGGGGTTCGCAAAATCGTCCTGCCCCTGACATGATGTTATTCGACAATAAAAAAAGGCAGATCAATTGATCTGCCTTAAAAAATTAAAATGCACTTGGGGTAGATTTAGAAGCCACCCATCCAGCGATCAACTTCGGCCTGAACTTTTTCTTTGGCATAACCATAGTGGGTTTGCAGGCGACCTTCGAGTTCATCGCGCCTCCCTTTGATGATGGTGAGATCATCATCTGTCAGCTTGCCCCATTGTTGTTTGGCTTTGCCTTGGTATTGCTTCCAATTGCCTTCAATGCTGTCCCAGTTCATGATGTTCTCCAATACAATCTATTGGCCGCGTGAAATTACGCGACCTAATGAGACAACGCTGAATGAACGATCTTGTTCCGGTGTTCTGGCTTTTGGGGTTCGTTATCAAAAAACAAAGCTTGGCTGATCACGGCTTTCACCATGTCCGGTAAAAATGGCTTGGTGATCAAAAAAGCAGGTTCAGGTTTATCGCCCGTCAAAAGTCGTTCTGGAAATGCTGTAATAAAAATGACTGGCACCGAGAAATTGGTCAGAATTTTATTAACCGCATCAAGGCCAGAACTTCCATCAGCCAGTTGAATATCAGAAAGCACCAGTTTAGGGCGCGTGGTGAGCGCCATATGTAGAGCCTCTTTTTCAGTGCGGGCGATGCCAACCACATTATGTCCAAGGCTTTCCAAAATGCTTTCGAGATCCATGGCGATGATTGGCTCATCTTCAATAATCATCACATCAGTTGCCACTTGCTTTACAATTGTTTCGGAAGCTTCATCAAGCAGCGCTAGAGTTTGCGAAGTTGATGTGCCGAGAATAATGCCCACTTCATCTTGGGTGAAGCCTTCCACAGCCATGAGCAAAAAGGCCTCCCGCGCTTTGGGAGCGATGTTGGAAAGCCGGCGCTGCGCAGTGGCTTCCCAGTCTTGGCCTGGGTCTGCTTTACGAAGATTGATGGAAATAGACTCCCATAAATTGCAATAGGCGCGGTAGAGCGCCGTTCGGGGGCTGTATTGTTGTTCAAATTGCGTGTTGTCAGCTATGAGCGCTTCCAGCAAAGCCACCACATAGGCATCTCCGCTGCTTTGGCTTCCAGTTAATGCGCGGGAAAACCGACGCAGATAAGGCAAATTTGGCGCAATCGTTGTTGCAATATTCATTTTATTCCCCAAAAGCATGGCATTTGGCGGCCTTATGCCACCAAACATAACACCCACAACGACGCATACCCAGATAAAGTTCCATGCTTGAAAATAAATAATTTAAAGCTGGAACTTTTCTTCGGTTTTCACATTGAATGGAATATCTTAACCACACAAGCCGCTTTTAATGGGGGGCTTGGCGGTTTGGACGAGCTAACACCCAAGGTGAACCATGGTTGATAAAACAAAAAACGGCAGCGCTCCTCAGTCGCGCAAAAAGAAACATAGCATACAACAATCATTGGCCAAGCCTGAAGTTTCTGACCTTATCGGAGAGCGACTTCGCAGCTTTTATGATGATGTAGCTAAGCAGCCCGTGCCGGATCGGTTCTTGGATCTGTTGAACCAACTGCAAGCTGCCAGCCCACCGGAAAAGAAAACCTGACACGATGGCAATTTCAAACCAGTTTCGTGATGATTTGCTGGCGGCGATTCCAAGTTTGCGGGCCTTTGGTCTTTCGCTCACAGCGCGTGGAGACAGGGCCGACGACCTGGTGCAGGAAACGTTGATGAAAGCGTGGAAGTATCATGAAAGTTTTGCTGCTGGCACCAACATGAAGGCTTGGCTTTATACAATCTTACGCAATGAATTTTATACGCAGCTGCGCAAACGCAAACGCGAAGTTGAAGATGCTGACGGCGTTTACTCCAGCAAAGTTGCGGTTCATGCCGAACAAGAGAGCCACCTTGCTATGGCTGATTTCACCATTGCATTGGCAAAGCTTCCAGAAGATCAACGTGAAGCAATTGTTTTGGTGGGTGCTTCAGGTTTTTCTTATGAAGAAGCAGCCGAAATTTGTGGGTGTGCCGTTGGCACTATAAAGAGCCGGGTTAATCGAGCACGAAATCGTCTGGCCGAATTATTGCAAATAAACCTACATGCAAATAGCAGCGCTGCACCTGAGCACCAAATTCAACGCCGCGCTTGAATTTTTCATGGAACAAATTGGCTGCAGCCACGTTTCCCTTTGCTTCAAAATATAATTGAAGAGTTTAGAGAGGTTACCATGACGACCAGCACCATTATCATCGTATTGCTCATTTTGTTTTTGCTCGGCGCATTGCCGAATTGGAGACATAGCGCCAACTGGGGTTACGGTCCTTCCGGTGGATTGGGTTTAGTTTTGACCATCCTTGTTATCTTGTGGTTGATGGGCAAACTCTAAGATAAGTAGATCAATAAATGAGCGCGCTAGAACTACACCGCGAGAGGATTGCAAAAAGCGCAAACAAATCACGCGTGGCATTGCAAGGCTTGTTTTTCATTGCAATTATCGCGGCGCTCTATTTAGCCCGCGATTTTCTTTTACCTGTGGTGCTGGCTCTGTTCATGGCCCTCACATTACGACCGGCCGTTCGGTTTCTTGAAAAATATTTAGTTCCGCCATGGCTGGCTGCCAGTGTGTTCGTTATTGTGTTGATTAGCGCCGCTGCATCAACACTTTATCTCTTGAGTGAACCTATTTCAGAATGGATCGAGCAGGCACCGCAGCTTCAGCAAAAATTTGCCAGCAAGTTTGCGGGCCTTGGCGAAGTTCTGAAGAAATTTTCCAACCTCACCGATCAAATTCAAAATGCTTCAACTCCGGCGCTTGGCGCAGCCGTTCAGGAAGTAGTGGTGAGGGAGCATTCATTCCCAGGGCTGTTGGTGTCCATGACCAGTTATCCAATTCAATTCATGGTCACACTTGCGGCCACAGTTGTTCTTGCGGTTTTTCTACTTGCATCGGGTGATTTGTTTTACCAAAAGCTGGTTCGCATCTTGCCAAACCTCTCGGCAAGAAAACAAGCATTGCACATTGTCTATTCTATCGAATCGGAAGTATCGACCTATGTGCTCACACTTTGCGCTATCAATGCAGCATTGGGGCTGGCCGTTGCACTCACCTTCCAAGCGCTGGGTATGCCATCACCATTCTTGTGGGGCATATTGGTATTCGTTGTGAATTTTGTGCCCTATATTGGCGCGTTATCGGCGTTAATTTTAATTAGCTTTTTTGCCATCATATCTTTTGACTCAGTCGGCTATGCAATTTTTGTGTCCGCCACATTCTTAGGTTGGTCACTTGTGGAATCAGAGATTGTGCAACCCCAAGTCTTGGGCCGGAAATTTGAAATGAATGCCGTTGTAATTTTGCTGTCCCTGGCCTTTTGGTCTTGGCTGTGGGGCATTGCAGGCGCTGCAATTGCAGTGCCGGTGCTGATTACGCTAAAGATATTTTGCAGCCATATGGATGGCTTGGCTGGCATTGGTGAGTTTCTATCGTCAGGGCATACTGAAACGGAAGATGCAAACTCCAAGGTAGAAAATTAATCGACTTTGGACCCGGTGATGCGGCGAAAAATGAGACCTTTGGAGCGTGATTTGCGCATTAAAAAATAACGAGCCGTTGCCAATATCAGCATCGTCAATGCAAACAGCGATAAGCTGACTATTACGCCTGCGGAAAAGTGACCATTTAGATAGGTGGCTAGAGCCCCGATCACCGTTTGCGCCAATGTAAACACGGCCGCGATGAGAATTGCAAAGCCTGTAAAAAACAGAGCCAAGGCAATGATGTAATTTCGCATCATTGCCTTGGCATCTGCACGGGTTAATTCGATTTCAGCCTGCGACCATTCAAGCGCATCCTGAAGTAGCTGCTTTACCAGCCTCAACACCGAATATTTTTTAGGCATGGGCTTGCGCTGCACCATTGGCCTTGCGGCGTGGTTTTGCCGCAGCTTTAGCAATCTTTGCTTTTGCCTTGGCTTTTGGCTTTGAGTTTTTAACCGTTTTTACAACGGCTGGTTCTGCACGCATAAACCGCGAGAACATGGCACCAACTGCAACCACCGAAATCAATGCAGTAAAAGGATGCTTGCGCGCGAAGCTGCCCACATCATCTATCATGTGTTTCACATCAGTGTGAACTGCATAATCTGAAATGCTGTCGAAACTTTCCTTAACACCAGAAAGTTGAGCGCTCAGATCTGGCAGTTCAACGTTTTTGTTCACATAGTTGGTGGCCGTTTCTGCCGTTGCTTGAATTTTGTTCGTGGCAATGGTCTTGCCCAATTTGGCAAAGCTGCCTGCCAGCATCAAAACATCTTCAAAAATTTGATATGCGCTCTGCTGTGTTGTTTTTTTCATGGCTCTATCCTTTCAAAATCGGGGTCTGCCAAATAACGTGCTTAGCGGCAGATGGTTCCGCTGCTCACAGATTTATATCCTTTGCTATTCCATGCGATTAAGTCCAGCGTGCCAATTGCTTCTTTCGGAAGCAGGTTGAAAGGGCAGAATGAAAAATACTGAGGATGGTCATGCATTAGCTTATGCAGTGGTGGATACTGTGCGCGATTCCTTGCTGGTGCTCGATGGCAATCTGAACGTTAACGCCGCCAGCAGGTCATTCTATTCAACCTTCAAAACAACAGCTGACGATACTGTCGGTCGGCGGGTTTATGATCTTGGCGATGGAGAGTGGGACAATCCGGCTCTGCGGCGGCTGTTAGAACGTATTATACCTGACCATGGCGTGATGGATAATTTCGAGATTGAACAGAGTTTCCCTCATCTAGGGCAAAGAACAATGTTGCTCAATGCCCGCAAGGTTTTCTACAAGGGGGATAAGAATACAACTCTTTTACTCGCCATTGAGGATGTGACGGTTCGGCGTGATGCCGAACGGCTTCTGCAAACGTTAAGTGATCAGAAAGATACGCTACTTGCAGAGATGAGCCACCGTGTGGCCAATAGTTTGCAAATCATTGCCAGCATCCTTCTGCTTAAAGCACGTTCTGTTCAATCTGCTGAAACCCGGGGCCATCTTGAAGATGCGCATCGTCGTGTGATGTCCGTTGCCGCCTTGCAACAACAGCTCAAAGCCACAGGCAATGGCGAGAAGATCGACGTGAGTGATTATCTTACCAAGCTGTGTGAAACTTTGGCTGGCTCAATGATCCGCGAAAAACAACCAATCATCTTAAAAGTGGTGGCAGATAAGGCAGAAGTTTTGTCTGAGTGGGCTGTAAGTTTCGGACTTATCGTAACCGAGTTGGTGATCAATGCTCTCAAATACGCATTTCCAACACATGTTTCGGCTGGCCATATTGCGGTCACTTATGATGTGACCGGGGAAGAATGGGTTTTGGCAATTGTCGATAATGGCTGTGGCATGCCCATTGCGCCGGACGGAAAATCCACTGGATTGGGAACGGCGTTGGTTAAAGCCTTAGCTCAACAACTTGATGCTGAAGTGGTTGTGGCCAGCACCAGTGCCGGAACATCGGTTTCAATCATCCACCGGGCGCCACAAACGGTTGGCGCCTAATTAGCCTTTATTAACCACGTTCAATTGAGGTGGGAACAATCCGCTTCAACCATAGTTTTGTTGTTTGTTCGCTCTTTAAAATGCGAACGGGAGAAATTATTATCGAACCGCCAGAATTAAACGATCTCGAAGCAGCAAAGGCCGCTTTGCATATCGCAAACGAGCGCTTGGCTATTGCGGCTTCGATTTCTCAAGATGCGCTTTTAAGTGTTACCCCTGATGGTGAGATTGCAAGCTGGAACCGCGCTGCCGAACGTCTTTTTGGATATGCGGCCACTGAGGCCATTGGGCAAAACATTGCCATGCTTCTTAGCCCAGACAGTCAAGGTGAACAGTTAGAGTTTCTCTCGCGGGTTTGCGCTGGCGAAACTTTAGGGCCAGAAGACACCAAACGTTTGCGCCAAGACGGAACGCTGATTGACGTCTCAATTTCGGCAGCTCCAGTCAAATCTATTGATGGTTCAATCTTCAATGTGGCTGTTGCAATACAGGATATTAGCCGCCGAAAGGAATGGGAAGTTAGGCAAAAATCAATGACGCGGGAGCTTACGCACCGGGTTAAAAATTCATTCGCAATTCTGCAATCAATTTTGCACTCTACTCTGAAAACTTCACCGCAGCCCAAAGATTTTGCTAAAGTTTTTTCAAGCAGGCTGCACAGCTTGGCAGCTGCCCAAGATGTTTTAACAGCTAATGATTGGCGCGGCATAGAGTTGGGCGCTTTGGCAAGGCATCAACTTGCGTCCTATGACAAGTTGGATAACGTAAAATTACGCATTACTGGCCCCGAAATTTATCTGGCACCACAATACGCAACACCGTTTGGCTTAATCTTCAATGAACTCGCTGCCAATGCCTATGAGCATGGAGCTTGGTCTTCATCCAATGGCAAAGTTGATCTTAGTTGGTATGTCGAGAGTGTTCTGGGATCTACGATGAAACTTTTTGTGCGCTGGCAAGAGCGCGGCGGACCAAAGCCTTCTTCACATCGAACACCAGGTCTCGGCGTTGTGTTGATTGAGAAAAGTCTTGCTGGCGCTCATGTGGTAAGCATCTATGAAGCCCAAGGTTTAACATGCACAATTGAACTCGATATTGCAGCGCTATCTGGGCTGGAACAATTTTAGAGCTTTGCCGTTATTTAGGCATGCTAATAATCCGCAAGAACATAACACAAAAAATGGTAAGGCCTTTGCTACTGGCCATCGTATTGACATTGCTGTCGCCGGTTTTTGGCTTGATTGATGCAGGTGTAAGAATGCAGTTGCGGCAGGGTGAAGCAGTGGTCGCTCAAAATATGTCACCACCACTTTCTCTCAAAACTGACCTTATCATGGAACTTTTTGAATAACCGAAACGTTGTTTGGCCGAGACCAAATTAGTCCCGATCAACCAATAGAAGGAAATGAAAGGAATCTTAAAAATGGTCATCTCGCCTGAAGTTAGACCACGCGTTTCAGTGACAACAGATTATGAAATTCCAGCCAAAAGCACCACCGACACAGAGTGGACAAGTGATCGAATGGAGAGCGGTTTCGATAACTCCATCGGGTATGCGCTCGGTGTGCTTGCCTTGCTTGTGATCGGCTATTTTGCCTACGCTTATTATGGGCAAAACATAGGTGTGCCGAATATCACTGATCAAAGCACAACGACAGTTGCTCCACCCGTTGTTCCTGCACCATCCGCCACATCACCTGTGGTGCCAGCACCTCCGCCTGTAACTACGATTACTCCGTAACCGAAATCAATGCTTATGCCCGCCGCAGCAACTGGGTCGGGCATAAGTCATATCACGCAGCTTTTCGCGCCCACACAATAGCCAGAGATGAAGCGACAGTGTTAGGTGTGAGGCACGCAGTTGCAACAGTAAAATCGGCCAAAACACCAATTGTATCATGCACTCGGTGCGGAATGAAACTTCGGGTGTGAATGCAGCCGCGTGCCGCGGCAGAGGTGGCCAAAACCGCGCAACCTTGCCGCAAGCTTTGGCAATGTGTTGCTGTCTGAAGATGCGCAAATAAACATGAAGGAGCGCATTGCAAACTTAGTGCTTGCAGCTGCCCAAAAGCTAAGTTGAACTAGGGTTCACCTTTCGATTTAAAACACACTCCACGAACAGCGCCTGCTTGTTTCAATCGGCCTATGGTGCGTCATAAAAAACTCGCCGCTTAGTACCGTTTCGGGAGACATTTATTTTAACCCCAAAGACGTCGCTGAGCGTGCTGCTGCTTAGTGCATTCACCATTGTGTCGTTGGCCACTATGCGGCCTCCGCTAATAATAATAATACGATCTGCAAACGTGGCGGCGAGATTTAGATCGTGCAGAATTACAAAAGTTCCGAGTTGCGGTGAAACCAAGTTGCGCACTGATGAGAGAACGTTGATCTGATGTTTGATGTCTAAACTGGAAACAGGCTCATCAAGAAACAAAAATTTTGGCTTCTCAGCATCGCCGCAATTGAGTTGGCAGACCACGCGCGCCAGATGAACCCGCTGTTGTTCACCACCTGATAGTTCTTGAAACAAGCGATGTTCAAAACCAAAGAGATCAAATAGTGTGAGAACGTCTTGAATTATTGCATGTTTATCTGCAGTATAAATTCCTTCTGGCAACGCCAGTGAAATCACTTCCTGTACAGTGAAGGGAAATACCAAATTGGTGGATTGGGAAAGCACTGCGCGGCGGTTTGCCAGCGCGCTTGCAGTCCAATCTTGCAACCTTTGTCCGTCGAACCACACTTTACCACTGGTTGGATTAAGATCGCCGGTGAGCAATTTTAACAAAGTGCTTTTACCCGCGCCATTTGGCCCGATCACCACCGTCAGTTCGCCCGTTCGTAATTCAAGATTTACATTTGAAATGACGCGGTGCTTACCGCGCGAAAAATTTACATCAAAGGCGTGAAACATCTCAGCTCTCAATCTTCCGAACATTGGTAAGCAACATCCACAGAAAAACTGGGCCGCCAATGCAGGCTGTAATGATTCCAATAGGAAGCTCAGCCGGAGCCACAATGGTGCGCGCAATCATATCAGCAGCCAGCAGTAAAATTGCACCCAACAAGGCGGCTGCCGGAATCAAATACTGATGTCGAGGACTCATAACTAAACGCAAGAGATGTGGAACCACCAACCCAATAAAGCCAATTGCGCCACTCACTGCAACTGCTGCTCCTGTGAGTAAAGCGGTGGCAATGATGGCGACACGCTTCAGGACTTGAACATTTACACCCATATGCGAAGCCTCAGATTCGCCAAGTGCTAAGCGATCCAGTCCGCGCGCTAATATGGGCCACAGTCCAAGTGCCACAATGATAAAGACTGCAACACTTGCCGTCTTGGTCCATGTGGCTCCTGCTAGGCTGCCCAAACTCCAAAACGTAAATTCACGCAATTGCTGTTCTGTGCTCATAAAAATGAGAACACCAGTTGCGGCCATGGCGATGGCACTTATGGCAATACCAGCGAGCAGCATGGTGGCCGTATATGTGCGGCCATTTCGTGTGGCCACTGTATAAAGCAGGATGGTGGTGAACAGCCCGCCGATGAATGAAGCTACCGGCAAAAACAGTGTAGCATTTGTGCCAAATATGCTTTGCCCCAGCACAATAGTTGTAACCGCTGCTAGAACCGATCCCGATGAAACGCCAACGAGACCAGGATCAGCCAATGGATTGCGAAACAGCCCCTGCAAAACAGCGCCACTGGCAGCCAGCGCAGCGCCCACCAACATGGCGAGCAATGTGCGGGGCAACCGCACCGACCAAACGATTACAACATCGCGCGCTGATGCCTGCTCACTTCCAAATATAATTCCAGGCAGTGTTGCAATATCAATATCAACCGCACCTGTTGCAACAGAAGCAATTGCGAAAAGCGCCAAAACAATCGCAAGAGCGGGAATGAGAATTCGGTGCTGTTCTCGGCGCTGCATAATTGGTGTTCGCAGCGGCGAAGCTAAACTCGTCACTTTGTCAAATCCGGGTGAAGTTTTTGCGCAAGTTCGGTTGCTGCACCAGCCGTGTAAGGGCCAAAACCTAAAAGATAAGGGCCATCCATTTTGATAAGGGCACCAGTTTTTGCAGCGGGTGAGCCTGCAAATGCAGTGTTGGCAAAAACATCATCCACAGTGTGAGAGTTCATCATCAAAATAATATCAGGCGGTGACGCGAGTATAGCTTCAGAACTCATTGGCTTATAGCCTTTAAAGCTGGCGGCTGTATTTTCTCCACCAGCCAGAGTGATAATGGTATCAGCTGCAGTGTCACTGCCACCAGCGACAATACGATTGTCAGCAAGGCTTAGAACAAACAAAACTTTTGGACGGCTTTTTACCACTGCGATTTTCGCAGCAAGTTTTGTGAAAGCAGTCTCAATATTTGCATTCAGCTTTTCAGCTTCAGCAGTTTTGTCCAACAATGCACCAAGCATAGAAACTTTGGTTTTAATGCCATCTATAGTTGGTGCATGCGGAATGAGTGCGAATGGAATGCCGGAAGCACGCAATGCTTCAAGAACCTCTGGTGGACCAGAGTCGTTGGAAACGCAAATCAGGTCAGGGTTTTGCGCAAGCACACCCTCAGTGGAAAGTGCGCGCATGTATCCAACGTTAGTGAGACCCTGAGCGCCGGTCACAGCAACGCTGGTGAGATCTACTGCAATCACATTATTTCTTTCGCCAAGTGCAAAAACAATTTCAGTTATGGCGCTGCCAATTGTTATAATGCGGTTGGGCGCTTTTACCGACACTGAAATTTTTCCGGCATCAAGAATGGTGCCTGCAAAACTTCTACTGCTCGAGCAACTGAGAAGTGCAAACGAACCAACCAAAGCACTGCGGCGGGACAGCCGATCAGCAATCACGTTTTTTTTCATCATTTTATTATCCCGATTATTTGTTGAGGATCAATCCGCCAGAGCGCGTGATGCGCAGCCGGTATTCGGCACCTTGATGCTCGATTTGAATTTCATTTTGGCCTTTGAATAAGTCCAAGCTTTTATAGCGAGAATCTTGCGGTGCTTGAGCCACTGGAGGAGGGCCCTTTAGCGCAGCTAAGTCTTTCAAGTGATCGGATTTTATCGACATCTCTGATTTCCGTAACTTTAACGGAACCTGGCAATCAGCTAGTCCCTCACAAATTTGAGCGATTCAAATCTATGATATTGTTTGATTTAATAGTTGACTAATTAAGTCGGTTATCTGTATATGTCAAGCATCTTCATAAATCATTAACGAATTTGAGGATTTGCCAGCCCTGCAAAATGCGCCGATGCGTTTTGCCCGCCAGCCCAAAACAAATCAAAAAAGGGGCTGTCATTATGCGTTATCAATCCACACTTCGAATCCTACTTGCAGGGTCTGCGCTTGTTGCATTTTCAACACCATCATTGGCTGAAGAAGCAATCAAACTAGATATCATCACCGTCTTTATTTCTAAGGTGAAGCAGTCGCTAAACGAAGCACTGGGCGGGGTGAGTGTAGCGACCACTGAAGATTTGGACAAAACCTCATCAGGAAAAATAAGCGGCCTGTTGGCACCCATGCCAGGTGTTTCCACAAGTGAAAATGCGGATGATCCAGCAACTGCGATTAACGTGCGCGGCCTGCAAGATTTTGGTCGCGTTGCAGTCACCATTGATGGCGCTCGTCAAAACTTCCAGCGCAGTGGTCATAATGCCAATGGCATGTTTTATTTTGAACCGGAAATGATGAAGCAGGTGACTGTTACCCGTGGACCAGTTGCAAACGTGTATGGTTCGGGTGCCATTGGTGGCGTCGTTTCATTCGAGACAACGGATGCACTTTCGTTTTTGAAAAAAGATGAAAGCATCGCTGTGCAAGAAAAACTGCGCTACACCAGCAATGGTGAAGGAATTTTAAGCAGCTCAATTGGTGCAGCTCGCTTGGGTGAATATGGTGGCGTGCTTGGCAATTTCACTTACCGCGAAATTGGCGATTATAGTGATGGTGGTGGCAATGCAATTTTCAACAGCAGCCGCGAAATTGTTTCTGGTCTTGTGAAAGGAACTTTGACACCGACAGATGGCCAACTTTTAAATCTGAGCTATATTGTTAACACTGACACATTTGAAAGTGGCACAGCAACCGGCACACGTTATGACAATGATGTTAAAGCCCAAACTTTAGCTGCCAAATATAATTGGGATGGTAATGGCAATCCATTTTTCAATTTAACCGCGAGCGCTTATTGGACCGGTACAAACCAAGAGCAACTGCGCCTCACCGGTTCTTTGCCAAACCTTGGCAGTGTGCGCACATTTAACATTGAAACAATCGGCACTGATGTTTTCAATACTTCAAAATTTTCCACAGGTTCAGTTGCACACACACTCACTGTTGGCGCGGATATTTTCAAAGATAGTGTGACTGTGACTGACGTTATAGGAACAGCCGATCTCTTCACCCCTACTGGGCAGCGCACGGTGGGCGGTGCATTTATTCAAGACAAAGTGGCACTCACCTCGTGGCTTGATTTTGAAGGCGCATTGCGTTTTGACGCTTATAGTCTTGAAGGCGGCACGGCTTCCAGCAAAGGCCAACGCATTTCTCCGAAGGCCACTATTTCCCTCAAGCCTTTTGTCGGAACAGCACTCTCTGGTGTTACTCTTTACAGCACATATGCTGAAGGTTACCGTGCTCCAGCAATCACTGAAACATTAATTACAGGTTCGCATCCCCTGCCATCAAATTTTGCATTCCTCCCAAATCCAAATCTAGTTCCAGAAGTGGCGCATAATATCGAAGGCGGCGTGAATGCGGGCTTTGATAATGTGTTGACTGCCGATGATAAACTAAGCATCCGCGCCAGTGCTTATCGCAATGAAGTGACGGATTATATTGGAGGTGTCTATAGCCCATTGCCCTCACCCGGCAGCTATCAATATCAAAACATTGCCAATGCACTCCTAACTGGTTTGGAGCTGGAAGCAAACTATGATGCAGGCTTTATGTTTGCTGGCCTTTCTGCAAGCAAAGTTAAGGGCGATAATCTCAGCACCAACCAGCCGTTGGCAAACATTCCAGCAGATAAGTTAGTGGGCACATTGGGCATCCGCTTGCTTGATGAAAAAGCGACAGTAGGTGCGCGTTGGTTTGCAGTTGCAGAACAATATCGTGTGCCAACGGGTTCGGTGCCGAGCGATGCTTATGACGTGGTCAACCTGTTTGCTACATTTGCTCCAAATGAAAATCTAAGCTTTGCTCTCAACGCCGATAATATCTTTAACGAAGAATATCGCACGTTGCTCGATTCCAAAAAATCACCAGGCCGCAGCATTATGTTAAGCGTCACCGCGCTTTGGTGGCTAATCGAAGATGGAGTTGAGTGAACCCATTCAATTGTTGAAGGGGAGCGAGATAGATTTTGTCTCGCTCTTCTTGCAAGCTGGGCCTGTTGTAAAAACCGTTATGCTTGGGTTGTTGATTGCCTCGGTTATATGTTGGGCAATTATTGTAGAGAAAACATTTTCTTTGTGGTGGCAGCACCGTGCTGACCGCAAATTTTTGCAAAAATATCGTGCCGGTCTAATTAACACCAAGTTCAAGAGTGCAGCCGCTTTCCTTCTAGCAAATGTAACTGTTGAATATGCCAAAGCCTCACCAAAGGGCAGCCTGCGCGATCAAATTTCCAGCCGCATTGCCCTTGAACTTGTTGAAGTTGCAAACAAGCGTGAAGCTGGCCTTTCCGTGTTGGCATCAGTTGCATCCACAGCGCCATTTGTTGGGTTGTTTGGAACCGTGTGGGGTATCATTAACAGCTTTGCCGCAATTGCTGATAGCAAGAACACCAGTCTGGCCATTGTGGCGCCGGGCATTGCCGAGGCCCTGCTTGCCACCGCAATTGGCCTTTTTGCAGCAATTCCAGCGGCAGTTTTTTATAATCGGTTGAATCTATCAGTCAGCAAATCTCTGCAAACACTTGAAGCACTTGGCCATGAAATTTTGATCCGCATTGCGCGCCAACAGCTTGTTGTTGGAAATCCAAAATGAAGCAGAGTGGTTATCGTAGCAGTTTTGCAAGTGGCTTTCGCTCACATCAAGTGAAACTTGAAAGTGAAATTAACGTTACACCCATGGTGGATGTGATGTTGGTTTTGCTGATCATTTTTATGGTGTCGGCACCCATGATGACCGTGGGGCTTCCTGTTGATTTACCACAAGCAGCGCTATCTGAAATTGCAAGTGAAGATCAGCCACTAACTGTTGTTATAGCGGCTGGTGGCATAATCAATCTTGGTGATGTGCAGGTGAGCAAAGAAAATTTAACCTCATCATTGGCCCAGCTTAGCGATGATGAACGCAAGCAGCGCGTACGCATTCGGGCTGATCGCACTGTCACTTATGATGATATTATGTTGGTTATGAGTGCATTAACTGAAAATGGTTTTGCGCGCATTGGCTTAATGGCAACACCAAAGCAAGACGGTGCAAAGCCATGATGTCCATTCGCGGGATAGCAATTTCTCTGGTGGTTCACGGTGCTGCAGCGGCACTTGTTTCAGTGAGTGCGGCTATTCAACAAGAACCTCTTGTGGAAGATGTGCCGTCCATCCCAGTTGAGTTGGTGCTGGAAATGGAGTCAGCACCTGTCATGCCACAGGCACCAGCGGAAGAGGTTGTCGTTACTCCGATTGAAAGGCCAGTTGAAGTGCCTGTTCCAATTGTAAAGCCAGAGCTAATTGAGCAAACCGCATCACTGCCTCAAACCGTTATGTCACCGCCGGAACCTGAGCTTGTAACCAAGCAAGAAGTGCCTGTGCACATTCCTAAGATCGAAGATGTAAAACCAAAGATCATAGAAGCAGCAAAACAGCCACCACCCACAAACCCTGTTAAGTCAAACGTTAAGCCGAAAAAAAGTGCCATCCGCAAGCCGACGGCAAAAGTTTTTAAAGATAAGCGGCCGAAACAAGTTGCGGCATTGGCTGCTGGCAAAGGTTCGATTGGCAAGAAACGTTCAACTGATGGCAAGGCCGCTGAACAAAGTTACAATAGCAAAGTGCTGGCCAGACTTCGCGCAGCAAAGACTTATCCAGCCGCCGCGCGGGGCAAAGGCATTGAAGGTGTTGCAGTTCTTACGTTTACAATCTCGTCTTCAGGCAAGTTAACCGCTGCCCGCGTTTCAAAAGGGGCTGGCCATCCTTTGCTTGATCGTGCCGTTCTTGCCATGGCGCGCAGTGCAGCGCCATTTCCAGTTTTTCCAAGCTCAATGGTCAAAAGCCAAGTGACCTTTAGTGTTCCCGTCCAATTTAAAATCAACTGATTAAGGAGAAAAACTATGAACTATATCGCAATGAACCGTTTTGAAGTGGTTAAAGAAAATGCTGTGGCATTTGAAGCCATGTGGCTTAACCGTGAAAGCTATCTTGATGAGATGGAGGGCTTCATTTCTTTCAGCTTGTTGAAGGGGCCGGAAAAAGATGATCAGGTTCTCTATTCGTCGCACACTGTTTGGGCCACTAAAACTGATTTTGAAGCTTGGACAAAATCAGATGCTTTCCGCAACGCCCATGCCCGTGCTGGGCAGGGTGCGCCTCGATTGTTCCTTGGTCACCCGCGCTTTGAAGGATTTGAAGCCATTCAAACAACAAATGCTTCTGGAGCACGCGCAGCATGAATGTTGTTCCCTTAAAAACCGATGTATCAACCCGCATAGACGCTGCACTTGCTGAAAGGGCTGATGGCGTGCTTGAAATGTTGGCCGCAAAATGTGATGCGAGCCTGTGGCAAGTCTTCCAACGCCTACCTGAAGGCCAAGCTGTTTCCATAGCAGGAGAAAGATTTGAACCCATGTGGGCCGAACTGACGAAGTGGGGTTCAGTTCTCTTCATCGTGCACACCGATGATATTGTATTGGAGTGTGAGGGGGATCTGCCGCCCGGAACTTCTAGCCATGGCTATTTAAACATTCATGGCGATAGCCCGATTGGTGGCCACATTAAGGCGGGCAATTGCGAGCGCATTGTTTTTGTTGATCGGCCATTTCATGGCCGCCGCTCATGTTCAGTGCAATTTCTAAATCGCGCCGGCAATGCCATGTTCAAAGTTTTTGTTCGTCGAGATAAGTTGCGCGAGCTTCTTGTGGAGCAGATGAAATTGTTTGAGGAGTTGAGAGCGAAATTTTAGCAGGAATCAAAAGTCTGCGCCAAAGGTGACACAAGATGGTTATTGGGGGGCATTCTAATTAACGGTATACCGAACTGAGGCATTGATATTTAACGTCCTAACGTAACTTTTTGACCTTGAAACTTATCCAACAAAGTTCAAATTAAAACTGTACATGCCCATTCCGCAATAGACAGTGAGTGTGGTGTTTTCAGCAATAGTAGGCAATTGAATATCAGTGTTTCCAGAAAGCGGCAGGCGTTTGCGCACCTGTAATTCTGGAATGATGACACTTCTGGAGCAATCAAAGGTATCATCTGTTACAATGCGCAAAACCGTGGCCGCATTGGCCTTAGCGATTGTTACCGCAGGCGTGTAACCACCTTTTGCTTTTATTTCGATGATCTGCACGCCATCTTCAAGATATACATTTTTCGCCAAAACTCCTAGAATGCTGTCTCGCGGTGCGGATGGCTTGCTCGCTTGCACATTTATAACAGGCTGCATGATCGGTGTTTTTTGCATCAGTGTAATGCCGAACACCCCAGCTGCAACGATCATTGCGATATACAAAAATTTCATCCGTTAGTTCCTCTAAATATATACATAGCCTGCATAGAGCAGCGCTGCATAAATGTTGGCCACCGCAAATGCAGTCACCACCAAGCCGGATGTTTTGAAAAATACACCCGTGCTCCATGGTGATTTAAGGCCGAGCGAGGCAAAGCTCATCAGCCCCAACACCGGCAATGTGCCAAGCGCAAAGAAACCCAATGTGAGTGCGCCAGGAATAAATCCACCCGATGATAGAGCGTAGATTTGCATCGACTGTGTAAACCCGCAAGGCAGAAAGAAGGTGAGAATGCCAAGCAAGGCAGGCGTGAGATTGTGATTGGCCGATTTGAGGGGATCAATCCAAACCAGCACTGATTTTGGCAAAGTTGGCACCAGCGCATTGGCTTTAGGAAATATATCAAGCAGGTTGATGCCCAGCAACAGCATCACAACGCCCACAATCAGGCTGAGCACAAATGTGCCACCATCAGAAAATTCAAATTGCGAACCCAGCGAACCGATCACACCGCCCAGCAGAAAAAACGCCAACAAGCGGCTCACATGGAACAACATCTGCGGTTTAAACACATCGCCTTCTTTGGCGAAGTTTGCCGAGATCGAAAGTGTTAACCCACCCACCACCGCCATGCATGTTGAAAGCGAGGCGATGATGCCAATAGTGAAGGATGTGAAATAAGTTGCATCCTTCAGCGATACCAAGTTAACGATGCCAAGTTTTTGCAATCCCCACAAGGCAGTTAGAAACGCCGCAGCCAATGGAATAGCATAAAGAAACTGCGCCCATGCAATTGTGCGTTTCTGTGGAGTCTCGGATAATGCATAACCATGTTTGGTGAGAGCTGGCATTAAATCCTGCATGATTTGCACTCGTGATTTCTTGGCAATATCACCTGTGACGTGAAGCGTATTGTTTGCCAGCGATGCTTTGGCTGTGACCACACCCGGAAAATCTAAAACTTCAGATTCAACAAGCCCAACACAAGCTTTACAGGTCATGCCAGAGATAAAAAATGACTGACTATTCACTTATCGAACTCCCGATAATTTGAGGCGCAAAGAATTTGAAACCACCGCAACGCTCGAAAAGGCCATGGCAGCGCCTGCAAAAACTGGAGAAAGCAACCAACCCCAAACTGGATAGAAAATGCCAGCCGCGAGTGGAATGCCGATGACGTTGAATGCAAATGCCCAAAACAAGTTTTGGTGAATGGCGCGCATGGTGCTGCGTGAAAGTTTTACGGCCTGTACCAGCCGAGAAATATCACCATTGAGCAGCGTGAGGCCCGCCGCACCAATTGCCACATCAGTGCCTGTGCCCATGGCAATGCCCACATTGGCTTGGGCAAGCGCCGGCGCATCATTCACGCCGTCGCCTGCCATGGCCACATTGAAACCCGCCGCTTGCAAGCGTTTCACTTCTGCCAGTTTCATTTCTGGTGAAGCCTCGCCGATCACCTCATCAATTCCAACTAGATTAGCAACATGTTGCGCCGTGTTTTGATTGTCGCCGGAGAGCATGGTGATTTTCAAACCCAAAGCCTTTAGCTCAGCGATAGCCGCAGCCGCCTCTGGCTTCACAGCATCCGCCACGAAAGCCAAGGCCAATAAAATTTTTCGCGTGGCCAGAAACACTGGCGTGTTGCCGTCCTTGGTGCGCTGGTCCACCATTTCAGTATCAATTTTATGGCCCAACTTTTCCATCAGTTTGGCGTTGCCAGCGTAATAAATATCGCGGCCACGCGAGGCAACTAATCCTTGCCCTTTGATGATCGAGAAATCCTTAACTTCTCCAGGCGCAATGCCACGCAACTGCGCTGCCTTCACAATAGCCCGACCAATTGGATGTTCGGAACGGTTTTCGAGACTGGCCAAAATTTCTAGCGCTTCCGCTTCGCTCTTGGCATCATACAATGTAAAATCAACCAGCTCTGGCGCACCCTTGGTTATAGTTCCGGTCTTATCAAGCACGACTGTGTTGATCTTCGCCAGCTTCTCCAACGTGGTCGCATCCTTAATCAAAATGCCAGCTCTAGCACCCTTGCCGATGCCAACAATAACTGCCGTAGGCGTGGCAAGACCCAATGCACAGGGGCACGCGATTACCAACACACCAACAAAACTGCTAAGGCCATAAGTTAGCGCCTGTTCAAAACCCAGTGCCGGAATGCCAAAGAGCAACCAAGCACCTAGAGCAGCCAATGCCACCACAAGAATAACCGGAACAAAAATCGCTGATACTTTATCGGCTAAGCGTTGCACCGGAGCTTTGCTGCCTTGCGCTGTGGCTACCATATCAATGATATGAGCCAACACCGTATCAGACCCCACCTTGCGCGCTTCCATGGTGAAGCTGCCATCAGTGTTTAATGTGCCGCCGATCAACTTGCTGTTAGCATTTTTTTCAACCGGAATAGGCTCGCCTGAAACCATCGATTCATCGACGAATGAATGGCCCAGTTTCAAAACACCATCCACTGGAATGCGTGAGCCGGGGCGGATTACCAGAATGTTTCCGGCAACCACTTGCTCGATTGGAATCTCTCGTTCAGTTTTATCCTCCAGCACAATGGCGGTCTTGGCTTGCAATCCGAGCAGAGCTTCAATCGCCCCGCCTGTGCGCAATTTGGCGCGAGCTTCCAGAAACTTGCCCAGCGTGATGAAGCCGATGACAATAATCGTCACATCATAATAGCTTTGCGATGTGTCAATGTATCGCCGCAATACGTCATGGAAAGCCACCAATATGAAACTAAAAACAAAAGCCGTTGCTGTGCCTAATCCGATGAGCGTATCCATGCTGGCGGCACCATAGCGGAAAAACCGAAACACGCCTTGCAAGTAAGGCAGACCGATTACGAACAGCATATAAGTGGCCATCAGAGGCATCAGATGATGAAAAAATTCACTCAGGGCTTTGTCCATGGGCGGCAGCACGCGAAGATCAGCATAGATGTCCCATGCCATCACGAATGCGCTGAGTGCCACCATCGGCATCGCCACCCTCACCTTATTGCGCAAGCCATCAACTTCGGCATTTTTCTCTGGTGTTAAATCCGTTGGCGCTGCTTTGGTTTTCGGGATCACAATGTCATAACCCAAAGGTTTCAAAACTTTTGTCAGATCACCTAATTTGGTTTGCGTCCCGTCAAAACTTAAGCTGATTGATTCATTTGCATAATTAGCACTCACTGAAGCAACGCCAGCAAGCTTGCCAATGGTGCGTTCAATTAAACTGGAGCACGAGGCGCAGTGCATTCCGGTGACACGATAGGTGATGCTGGGTGATGGCATATACGACAACTCACATTGATTTCACCCTTCTCTAAACCTTCCCATCATGGTAAGGTCAAATAAATAATTGTTCATGGAGCAAGCAATGCAAATCGGCAAAGCAGCGCAGCAATCTGGTATTTCCGCCAAAATGATCCGCCACTATGAGGCCATTGGCCTCATTGCCTCGGCAGATCGGCGCGACAGCAATTACCGCGACTATAGCGATGATGATGTGCATCAGTTGAGTTTCATCCGCCGTTCACGGGCACTTGGATTTTCAATGGATGAAATCCGCAATCTCTTGCGCCTGTGGGCTGATGGAAACCGCTCCAGCCACGAAGTCAAAAAACTGGCACTTGGCCATATTGAAGATTTGAATGGCCGCATATTGGCCCTGCAAGACATCAGGGACACGTTAGCGAAACTTGCAAACTCCTGCGATGGCAACCACCGCGCCCATTGCCCCATTATTGAATCACTGGAAGGGCGCGTTTAGTTCCCATCGATAAACTGACGATCAGTTTTAATTAGGGTGTGAACCCAATTCAAATTCTTGAATTACTTTAGCAAATCAGATTCAGATGCTCTGAACAAGGAGCATATCATGGGTCGATTTGATTTGAGCGATGAAGAATGGGCGATTATTGAGCCGCACTTTCCAAAGGCTGGGCGTGGTCCGCCACGGCAGGATGACCGCCGGATATTGAATGGCATCTTCTATATTTTGCGAACCGGTGCCCCGTGGCGCGATTTGCCGGAGCGTTATGGGCCTCGGACGACAGTCTATAATCGTTACAACAGGTGGGGCCAGCGTGGCATTTGGAAAGGCATCTTTGATGCGCTCGCCAAAGAGCGAAAAGACAGCCTGATCTTCATCGACAGTTCTATTGTTAAGGCTCACCGCGCGGCGGCTGGGTCAAAAAAGGGGAACTGGCAGAATGTGTTGGACGCTCACGCGGCGGTCGCACAAGTAAGGTTCACGCGGCTGTAGATGAAACGGGACGGCCATTACGTTTGGAAATCAGTGGTGGAAACCTGCACGACAGCCAAATGATGGATGCGTTTCTCGATTGGGATCACGAGCCTCTGGCTATCGTTGCCGACAAGGCTTACGGCAGTACCAAGATCAGGCAACAGATTGCTGACGAAGGCGCACTTGCCGTCATTCCCACAAAGAGCAATGCGCGAAAGCCCATCCCTCACGATAAAAATCTTTATGCCATGCGCAACATCGTCGAACGTTTCTTCTGCAAAATGAAAGATATGCGAAGGCTCGCAACTCGCTTCGAAAAAACCGCCAGAAACTTCCGCTCAATGCTCTACATCTTCGCACTCAGGTGCTGGTGCAATTGAGTCCACACCCT